>JAIBBF010000034.1 GCA_019694795.1 Flavobacteriales bacterium
TTTCCTCCCGGTGTACAACAAGAAGAAGATTTGGATGCTGTTAAATCCTTAAGATTGGTCTTTAATTTTTCAGGAGGAATACCGCATTTATCGGCAGCCAGACAATTGGTCTGCATACTGAGCAAATGAAACTCACCATTCGAAAATTCCAGTCCAAACCGACCAATCGTATCCATTTGATATTCCACCTCCACTTCAGCATCCTGGATACCTAATTTTGATTCGGAAAGTGAAATAATATCCAACAATTTCTTCGCACCAAGACGATGATCGAAATCATTGGCTTCCCATAATTGAAAATTGATTATCTTTTCAGTCCGCACTACCCCGCCACAATCAATAAAGTGACGCGTAATTTCTCCTATTTCGGTAACATGGAAATGGACCGGTATCTGTTCACCCGAAGGCAAACGGAATGAAATGGAAGATAAACCCTCCAGCGACTTTTTTACATCAGACAATAACATAACTCAATATTTATTTAACAACATTTTTTTTCAGAAGAATAATCCAGTAAAGCAGTAATGAACTTATCCAGTTCGTGTAATCGTTTTTCATCAATACAATAACAAACAGATGTCCCCTCAATAGAACCCTTGATCAATCCCACCTCTTTCAGCGCTTTTAAATGCTGCGATACGGTAGCCTGTGCCAGGGGTAATTCATCCACAATATCGCCACAAACACAACTTTGCTTTTTCATGAGAAATTCCATGATCGCTACTCTGGCGGGGTGACCCAGAGCCTTGAATAATTCCGCCGTTTTATTTTGGCGCGCGTTGAATTCATCACTTTTTGTAACACCCATCTTTTATCGTTTTATTGCTTTATTGCAATATTACGATTAATAATTGAAATAAAAAATCCCTTGCGGGATTTTTTAATCATTTTTTGTTTCAAGCTTACCATCAGCATGCTTAGCAAAGCGACCTTGCGTTTTAGGATGAACCTGATCGTACCTCGGCCAGGGCCAGCCTCCGAATTGGGTTTTATGGTAATCCTCGAATGCCTGATGAATTTCTTCTTTGGTATTCATTACAAATGGACCATATTGAATCACTTGTTCCGCAATGGGTCTGCCCTGTAACATCAATAAAGATGCAGGCTGATCTCCGTTCACGATTTCAATATTTTCGGAAGATTCCAGTTGCGCCGAATGATAGTATTCCAAATGAGTATCGCCCACCAGCAGATTTTTTCCTTCATAGAAATAAATCGTGCGGTTAATCCCCGCTACAATGGCAGGCATAGTAAAACGCGCTCCGGCTTCCATGTGAATCACCCAAATGGCAACATGATTTTCATTTTTAGCCGCCCAGGAATTAGGCGGAGGGGTCAAGGCACTATACTTGTCCAGAGACCCGGCAATCACTTCTATTTTTGTGACTTTTCCATTTTTATCCTTGAGATCTGCTACCGGAATATTTTCTTTCCAGAACATTTTAAAATGAGGCTCCACCATTTTGTCCTTTTTAGGCAGATTAAGCCAGATCTGAAAAAGTTCCATCGGATTTTCCTTATCGGAATGCAACAAAGGAAACATCTCAGAGTGCTGCACACCTTTACCTGCTGTCATCCACTGCACATCACCGTTCCCATATCTTCCTGCTGCGCCCAACGAATCTGCATGATCCACCAAACCTTTTCGCACTACGGTTACCGTTTCGAATCCACGATGGGGGTGACCAGGAAATCCGGGAATGGTTTTTCCATGATACATCCGGAAACCATCTTTAATGATAAAATCATCACCAAGGTGACGGCCAGACAGTGATACATCGGGACTCATATCTTCTTTTCCCTTCGGAAAAAAATCTTCATGATGTACGCAAAACAAAAAGGGATCTGCGGTCTCCCACTGGAAACCCATGCGTTTAATATTTCTGATGTTCTTTTTTTGTTCCATAAATTCTAAATAATCAGGATCTGTTTCTGAAACTGCTTTTGCAACAACCGGAGAAAAAGCGGCTCCTAAAAAGCCAAGTCCCATTCGCTTTAAAAAACTTTTCCGATTCATTTCTAAAAAATTAAATCTGAACTAAACGATCGCTTTCTTTTTGTTCTTTTTATAAAGCTCATAAATGATCCCATCCGACAAGCCCACTTTTGGAACGATCATCTCGGTTACATCAGCGTAACGCATTACAGCGAGATAAATATCCGCTGCAGGAAGAATTACATCGGCACGGTCGTCTCTTAATCCCAATTTAGAAATACGTTCTTCGAGGGAATAGGACGATAAATAAGTTTGAATTCGTTTGATATCGGCATAGGTGATGCTGTTATCTTCATCACTGCGGTTAATTTTTAAAATCCGGTTGATATTACCACCTGTACCAATGGCCTGAATTTCTTTGTGACTCGGATTTAATGTCTTCACCCATTCCTTCATATCCATCCAGCGCTTCTCATCCACCTTGCCTTTCAAAATACGAAGCGTTCCAATCTTAAAACTTTTCGATTTGATTTTCTCTCCATTCTCCAGTAAAGAAACTTCGGTGCTACCACCTCCAACGTCGATATAGAGATAACTTTTGTTTTTTTCGAATCGAAGTGTGTTAAACGTTGAAAAAATCAGTTCGGCTTCTTCATCCCCTTCAATGATCTCCAGTTTAATTCCTGTTTCTGCTTTAATGATATCCAGAATTTCCTTTCGGTTTTCCGCCTCACGCATCGCACTGGTGGCACAAGCCCGGAAATCCACCACCTCATAAACATCCATCAGATGTTTGTAGGCCTTCAAGGTTTTAACCAGCATTTTTATACGCTGATTGCTGATTTTTTTATCGGTAAATACATCCTCACCTAAACGCAATGGGACACGCGTGAGTGATATCTTTTTGATGCTGGTTTCATTTTTATCTTCTACCACATTGCCAATGAGTAATCGTCCGGCATTGGAACCTATATCTATAGCACCGTAAATCAATTCAGCTTAATTTTTTCTTTAAAAATAGAAGATATGCACTCTTCCATTGCAGAATTGGGGAAAAACTGCCCGAATTGTGAAAAACTTAGGGGAAATAGCGCTATTAAGTCTTATTTACCGGAATGCAGACGCTTTTTCAAATACGAATAGGTTTCCATTTGAGAGCGGAACTGGCTCTTACGGCCGAGTCCTTTGTACTTGTTCAATTGGTCCTTATCAATAATTCTGGCTTTCGATTCACCGCTGAGCTGAATATTCATCAAATCGAGAATTTCCTTGCGTAGAGTAGGATCGAAAATTGGAGTGGATACTTCAATTCGTCCATCCAGATTCCGTTGCATCCAATCGGCAGAGGAAATATATACCAACTCTTTTCCATCGTTGCAAAAAACAAATACCCTTGCATGCTCCAGGTAACGGTCAACAATACTTATCGCTTCAATGTTTTCACTGAGTCCTTTTATTCCCGGAACCAAAGAGCAAATTCCACGCACAACGATTTTTATTTTTACGCCGGCCTGACTAGCCCTGTACAACCAACGGATCATTTCCTCATCTACCAGATTATTTAGTTTCAAATGAATCCAGGCATCATGTTCGCGTTTGGCATTGTATATTTCCTGTTGAACCAATTCTATTAATCGCTTGCGTGCATTAAATGGAGAAACAAAGAGGTATTTAAAATTGGCGCGTTCGTAGTTCTTTCTGAAAAAATCAAATACTTTTTCAACCTCGGTGGTAATGCGGTCGTCGGCAGTTAATAGTGAGAAATCGGTGTATATCCGTGCATTCACTTCGTGAAAATTACCGGTTCCCACATGAGCAAAATTGATTTCCCTCTTTTTATCTTTTCGTGTAATCAAAATCAATTTCGAATGCACCTTTAATCCGGGAACGCCATAAATAACTTTTACGCCTTCATCCTGTAACTTGCGAGATAATTTTATGTTGTTTTCCTCATCAAAGCGTGCCTGTAATTCTACAACAGCGGTTACCTGTTTTCCATTCTTTGCTGCATTGATCAGTGCATTGATGATTTTCGATTTTTCTCCAACGCGATACAGGTTAATTTGAATGTGCGTCACCTTCGGATCTATCGCTGCTTCGCGCAGTAATTCGATGATGTATTCGAAGGACTGATATGGAAAATTCAGCAATACATCTTTTTTACGAACCACGTCCAATATACTCCGTTGTCCGTGTAGCTCAGGATGGATCAGTGGCTTCAATGGTTCGTATTGCAGCGAAGGATCTCCTATTCCGGGAAACTTGATGAAGTCCTTGAAATTATGATAGCGTCCGCCCGGAGTAATATTTTCATTGTTTTCTATTTTGAGTTTTTTCAAAATGAACAACAATAAATCCGGCGGCATTTCCTGATCGTAAATAAAGCGAACGGGTTGACCCTGTTTTCTTTTCTTTAAACTTTTTTGCACTTTCTCCACCAAGCCCTGCTGAACATCATCATCAATATCCAATTCCGCATCCCGCGTTAATTTTATAGTGTAGGCCTGATGTAAATCGTAATCGAAAATGGAAAATATTTCTCCAAGGCAATAACGAATTACGTCATCCAGTAAAATAATCGAGGTTTTGTCTTTCGACTCCACCGGCAATACCACAAAACGAGAAACAATTTGGGTGGGGACTTCAATTAAGGCATACTGATAATCGGACGTATTGTTCTTTCTCGACAATTTAATGGCGAGATAAATCATTTTATCCTTCAGGTTAATATGCTTGCTTTTTTTATCGAGCATAATCGGCACGAGCGTTTGTCGCACCGTGTGATTAAAATATTCCCGGACAAATTCGCCCTGTTCTTTGCTTAACTGTTTTTCGTTGACGTGGTGAATTCCTTTTGCAGCAAGTTTTTTAAGAATGATCTGAAACGTGAGATCAAATTCGCGTTGCTGAAGTGCAATGGTTTTCGAAATTTTTTCAAGGATTTTACGCGGATCAAAACCGAACTCTTTTTGCGAACGATTATCCAACAAGGTCATGCGTCGCAATGTAGCTACGCGCACCCGGAAAAACTCATCCATGTTACTGGAGAATATTCCTAAAAAACGTAAGCGTTCAATTAAGGGAACACGATCGTCGGATGCTTCCTGCAATACACGGGCATTAAATGAAAGCCAGCTCAAATCGCGATTGATCAGTTCTGTTTTTTCAAGTTTTTTTACCGGCGATTTCTTCACTGCCTTCGGCTCTTTGGCCAAGGTAACGGATGCTGACTTTTTCTTCTTCTTCACGGGTGAAGCTTTCCCCTTTTTTTTCAGCGCCATTTTATTTTTCTTTTTCCCGGCCATGAAAGTAAAGGCTAAAGGTTAATTATGTGTTAACCCAAAATTAGAGAATCTTCACATATGTGATTATTCATAATAACCCAGATATCGGGCTTTTCGCTTTTTTTCGCCTCCTAAAAAGACCGTAAAGCCAAATCCGGCAGAAAAAAACTGATAATTCCCCTGATTGTCACTATCCTTTAAACCACTAAAATTGGGCAAACACAGATTTTCCGGTCCATATTCAGCCCCGATGATGGTCCATGAAAACAAAAAAGAGAAACATAAATTTTCACCTGCCATTAGGGACAATGAGAGTTCCGGGTCAATAAACCAGGCGGATTGTCCATGTCCCTTGCTATCAGGATCGACCCCGGAGCAGGAATTGGAGAAGAAATTAAGAAAGGAATATCCGCCTTTCAGTCCAAACCCATAAAGAAACCGCGAATTGGCAAAACGCTCATAACCAAAAACGGCATAGGGAGAATGAATTTGAAGATTGGCATTAAGACTGGAGTTCACCTTAAAATCATTGATCTGAAAATAGGTATAACGATAACCACCGCCCGCATAAAAATAGCGCATCACCGGAAAGTGATAAGAAGCAAATGCATCAGCGATTCCATCAATCGTTTTCGCAAAAGCACTGTTGGCTACCGGGGTAGGAAGTTTAAATCCCGACTTAATCCCCATGCGGATATCAGGAATCTTTTCCTTTTTGGGTTCAGTCGTTTCTTCCTGCGCAAATACAGGAAGGGTCAGAAAAAGAATACATATGATCTGTAGGACTCGCATCAAACATTTTCGATTCTCAATTTACGCTGAATCTGCTGATCTGTTGTGTTTAAACACAAAAAATATTCACCATTAGCAAATTCGGTGGTTTCCAGCGATAATGCCAGTTCACCTGCAGCGGAAACTCCCTTGTGCAATACTTTTAAATCCTTCTCCTGTAAATCTTTTATCACCACGGTGATATCCCTTTCTTCGGGGAGATCGAAAATCAAATAGCTTTTCCCTGAGAGCGAACCTTCCTGCAATGACCGCAAGCGAATAAATGGCTTTTGATTCTTATTCGCCTGATTAATGGTACCCAGAATATATCGGTAACCGTAAAATGCCAATACTGCTCCGGTGGTAAGCATCAGCGAATAAAGTAAAACGGTGTAAAAAGCTGGTGTCATTTATAACGCAATTAAACCTTCGATGGTAAAGGCAGATTTATATTTTTCGATGATGGAATCAACACTCAACATCATTTCGCGTGCAGTGAGCGAAATGTATTTTCCATTGGCAGAAACCCGGGAATTGATTTCTGAAGATTCGTCGAATAAAGACATCACCAGTGCAAGGGAGTGGTTGTTATTGGGAACAATAAACTTAAACATGTAAATCGATGGCAGTCTCACTTCCTTTTCCAGTACTTTACGTAATTGCTCCAATCGCTCGGTGTTATCTGCCATGACCCTGTTTTAAAATTCTGTTTTTTTCCTCCTTAAAAGGAAGCAACAAATCTACGTTTTCCGAAGCGAAAGAAAAATCGGAATGTTTTATACTTTTCCGCATTGCGGAAGTATCCGGATATTTCGAGGGCATAACGGTTGGTTCAACGGCTAATTCTCCGGTTAAGCGAATAAATTCACGGTCCCACCATTGTTGTAGAACCTTCAATTCCCCTAGGTTTTTACGAAGAAGAGCAGCAGATTGGCTATTGGCCAAACGGGTTCTGCATTGGGCCAGTTGTTCATCGTAGAATTGAATCAGAGTCGACAAATCCCTTATTTCTTCCGGCAACACCAGGCTACTATCAAGGACTGCCTCCTCTCTCCCACCCAGAGCTTTCCAGGCTTCTTCCAGTGTATCCAGCTTTTTTAATCGCCCATCGATCAATAGCGGATGGGGAAAATTCTGCAGAAAATAATTCGCCAGCTCAAACAACAGTTCCTCATAGCGATCGGATCCCCCTTCTTCGGCAAATTCTTCTTCAGAAATGTTAAATATATTTAAAGCAGTAAAACGATCCATTCAGTTTAGCGTTATAGAACCATGAAAGCACTCTTCCCTCTTTTTGGCATCATTTGCCTCATCTTTGCATGCAGCAGCTCTCCTTCTGCAGAAGCAAAAATACACATTCCTCAACGAGATAGCAGCATCACCAAACTGGTGCTAAGCGAAAATGAATGGAAGGCTCGATTGAGTCCGCAACAATTTTACGTGCTCCGAAAAAAAGGAACCGAAAGAGCTTTTACAGGACAATACGAAAGCAACAAGAAAAAAGGCGATTACTACTGTGCGGGTTGTGGTCACTTACTTTTCAGCTCCAATGCAAAATTCGACTCCGGTACCGGATGGCCCAGCTTTTTTCAGGCTGCTAATAATTATTCGGTAGATGAACAGGAAGACCGCTCGGGAGGCGGATTAAGAATTGAGGTAGTTTGTGCAAAATGCGGCGGACATCTGGGTCACGTTTTTGATGATGGACCAAAACCTACCGGCCGGCGCTATTGCATCAATAGTGTCTCCTTACAATTCAAAGAGAAAAAATAAAAAAAGCCATCCCGTTGAGGATGGCTTTTTTTTGCAAATCAAATTTTTATTTTGACCGTGGTGTAATATTGATCAATTCAATTTCGAACACCAATGCTGAATAGGGAACAATATCTTCTCCGGCACCACGCTCGCCATAAGCCAGCTGGTATGGTAACCAGAATTTGAATTTGGAACCTTTGTTCATCAATTGAATTCCTTCAATCCAACCTTCAATTAATCCTCCGAAAGACACTTCAAATTTAAAGGTCTCATTTCTTCCATAGGAACTATCGAATTCTTTCCCGTTTAACAAGGTACCGCGGTAATGAACTTCAACCGAATCTCCCAATTGAGCCATAGGACCGCTCCCCTTTTTCAGGATTTCGTATTGGAGTCCCGACATGGTCGTTGTCACTTCTTTCCGTTTTTTATTTTCTTCCAGGAAGGCTTCTCCTTCACGTTTAACACCTTCGAATTGCGTTAAGGATGCTTCACGTTGTTTTGCGGCGCGGCTGGTTAAATATTCCCCAACAATCGATTGGCAGGAATCCTGATGCAGGGAAAGTTGTAATCCCTTAATGGCATCACCCAAACCACGAACCAGTAAATCTTTATTCAAAATAGAATCATGTCCTTGCATCTTCAGCATCATGGCAATGTCTTTACCAATAGAAACACCCATTGCATAGCTGATTTTATCATTGTTATTGGCAAATTCAACTTTTGCTTCTGAGTTTTCAGCATCAGAGCCACCGGTGCAGGAAGCGATGAAAAGTAAGGTTAGTGCGGAAAAAATAATTCGTTTCATGTACAGTTTATTTGAGCGCAAATGTAGGCAAAGGATTAATGCAAAAACACATTGAAAATCAAAAGCTGGGGGAAGGACTCAAAATGTTTACATTTGCCGGAAATTAACAGGATATGGCCTATTATATTTCCGGTATTCAGCAAATGGGAATTGGTGTTCCCGATGTAAACAAAATGTTTGCTTTCTATCGAAAAGCATTTGGTAACGACATCAAGATTTTTGAAGAAGCCGCACAGGCACCTTTAATGATTAATTATACCGGAGGAACCATTCACTCCCGCACCGCAACCATGGCGATTAATATGAACGGTGGAGGCGGATTTGAAATCTGGCAGTTTACCAGTCGCGGAACGGAAAAAGCAACGTTCGATATTCAGTTAGGAGATACCGGATTGTTTGCCACACGCATTAAATGCAAAGACGTAAAAGCGCAATTTGAGGACTATAAGAAAAAAGGCATTGCAACACTGAATGAACCTTGTTTAACACCCGGTGGTGAATTCCATTTTTTCCTCCATGATCCGAATGGAAATTTATTCGAAGTGGTAGAAGGAAAAGATTGGTTCAGCAACGACAAACACCTCTGTGGTGGCGTTGCAGGGTCCATGATTGGTGTAAGTGATATCGATAAAGCATTGTCGCTTTATTCCGGAATTTTAGGGTATGACAAGGTAGAATATGATGTAACCGGAACATTCGAAGATTTAAACATGATTCCCGGAGGAAACAGAAAATTCAGAAGAGTATTGCTTTCACATCGTGATGCCAGAAAAGGACCTTTCAGTCAATTACTCGGCGCAACGCGGATCGAACTGATTCAATTAACCGAAGAAAAAGGAAGAAAAATATTCGGAAATCGCTATTGGGGCGACTGGGGATTTATTCATTTATGTTTCGATGTGCGTAATATGGATGAATTAAAATCGGCTTGCGAAAAAGCAGGATATCCGTTTACGGTCGACAGTGGTTCTTCGTTCGATATGGGTGAAGCCGCGGGTCGTTTTTCCTATATCGAAGATCCGGATGGAACGTTAATTGAATTTGTGGAAACGCATAAACTTCCCATTCTGAAAAAACTGGGCTGGTACCTCAATTTAAAGAAACGAAACGCAGAAAAAGCATTACCGCATTGGATGTTGCGCACATTGCGATTTAGTCGCGTTAAAGATTAATTTTTCGCCTTCGAAAAATAAGTGTCGCGGATAAACCACAGGGTGATTCCGCAAAACACAATTCCTGCCGTAATCCATGGATGTTCACCAATGAGATCGAACAAATACATGGGAACCACGATCACAAAAAAGGGAAGAATAATTAAAATAAACACCAATATGGCAGGCGTTTGTACAGCATCCTCCATGGCGCTTCTATAGGCATCCATGGCTTGCAATAATGATTTTGAAACTGCTTGCTGATGTTTTTTGGTTTCTCCCACCATTTTCCATGCAAAGGATTTTCTGAAATTTTCCGTGCCGCAATAATTACATACCGACGAAAAACTTCCTTTCTGAATGGTTAATTCGGCATTGCAATGTTCGCAAGGTGATTTTACATCTTGCATGGCATCCGATTTTTTAAAATCCAATTCAGGCAACAATGCACGTCGTTTGGGAGAAATGATTCCGCGCGTTATAAACAGAATTAAAATCCAAAAAATGAGTGTAAAAAAAGAGATGCCAATAACCGCACTACCTATACTTCCCCATTGATCAATCCAGGCGTCAAAATCCGCTTTACGGTTCGACTCAATCAAAATAATCACAGGTGTAGCCACCAACCAAAGTATAAGCAACAGCAAGGCACTTCTCACCCAACGGGAAGTCATCCATTCTGCCTTTTTCCAATAGCGAATGGCTTCGTTTAAACGTCGCGCTGCAGCTTCTCGCCGACTCACAATTTCTTTCCATTCTTCCGGCAAGGAAAAGGGCGTACCACATTGCTCGCATTCATGCAAACTGCTGCTTAAAGGCAATGGTGCATGGCAGGAATTGCATTCAATTGCATCAATGGCGGGACCACTAAACGATTCAAGGTTTTTTTCTTTCCCTTTTTTATCTTCCCGCGATTTGCGGACCGATGGTTTAAACAAATTCACCGCAACGAAGTAGATGGTCCACAACAACAACAGCGGAAAAACCAGCGCCTGAAAAATCAGCGTATAAAAGGCAAAATGATACAACATGCTAATCTTGAATTATTTCCTAAAATATTCAATTCTGACGAATGAACGCGGATTTATCTTACTTGGGTTGAACAATTATTAACTTTGCGGCTATGTCGAACAAAATTTTTGTCACCGGTCCCGATGGTCTTTTAGGCAGCAACATCGTGCGCGAATTAATTGCACAAGGCTATGAAGTAAAAGCCATGGTTCAACCCGGACGTAAAACGGGAACACTAGACGGACTTCCCATCGAAAAGGTAGAAGGTGATTTATTAAATGGCGATCAGTTAAAAGAATTGATTAAAGGATGCCGCTTTGTACTTCATGGCGCAGCTTCTACTGCAATGTGGCCCGATAAAAACCCCATTGTTAGGAAAGTCAACATCGAAGGTACCCGCAATGTCCTCGAAGCTTGTGTGGCGAATCAGATAGAACGATTGGTTTACATCGGAACTGCTAATTCATTTGGATACGGAACCAAAGAACAACCCGGTGATGAAAATAAAGCATACAGCGCCGGTGTTTATCAAAACGATTACATGGATTCCAAATACCAGGCGCATTTACTAGTACTCGATTATGTAAAACGCGGATTAAATGCTGTTATCGTCAACCCCACCTTTATGTTGGGTCCCTATGATTCAGCACCAAGTTCCGGCGCAATGATTTTAGCAGTGGTAAAAGGACAAGTCCCCGGTTATTCCCCTGGCGGTAAAAATTACATCTGCGTAAAAGATGCAGCCAAAGGAGCGGTGAATGCGATTAAAATGGGACGAAGCGGCGAATCGTACATTATGGGGAATGAGAACCTCAACTATAAAGAAGCATTTGAAAAAATGGCAAAAGTGGCTGGTGTAAAAGCACCGAAAATGGCGGTTCCAAAATTTGCATTAATGCTTTATGGCGGATGGGGAAGTTTAATGGGAAGGATGACTGGAAAAGCACCCAAGGTGAGTAAAACCATGGCAAAAATTTCCTGTGCAGAATTTTATTATTCCTCTGCAAAAGCCGTTAAGGAAATTCAATTACCGCAAACGCCGATTGAACAAGGTATTCAGGAAGCCATCGATTGGTTTCGTGAAAATGGCTATCTTTCTTAAAATTTAGGTATGTCAATACGCATTTTCATTTCGGTATTGTTCGTGTTTTTTACTGTGTCGCTATTTGCACAAAACGATTCTTCACTCGTCGGAAAAATTGTTGTGGTAAAAACGTCGGACGGTAACCGGATCAAAGGAACTTTAATCTCGGACGATGGTCGTGAACTTACCATTACTTCTCCTGATCAGGGACGAGTTATTATTCCAAAATATGTGGTAACCTCTATTGAACCACTTACCGAAAAAAATTACAAATCCGATCAACTCGTAGAAACCAATCCCTACCCCAACTATTACCAATTATCGCCCTCCGCTATTCCCATGGATAAAAACGATATTCAGGTACGATTACCGGGATTATTTGCAGGCTCTGTAGATGTGTCTGCATCCGATAATTTATCGCTGCACTTCGGTGTTTTATCTTTTGCGGGATATTCCTTTGGAGGATGTTACCGGAAACAAACCGGTGAGAAAAATTATTTCGGCGGTGGAATTTTTGTTGGCGGTTTAATCGGCTCTTTTGGATATGGATCATCGTATTCCGATTATTCAGGAGCAATGGCACGTGCATTTTATACCCGCGGCGATAAAGAAAAAAATCTAAGCATCGGCGTTGGATACGGCACTACATTTAGTGGCAACTACAACCAATTTTTCATCAATGCAGGAGGAATGGTTCGGGTGAATGCAAAAATTATTCTGATGCTCGATGGATATGCGTTACCAAAAGAATCTGCAGGAACATTAGGTTGGGCAATGCGCATTCTCACCAAACGGGGAAATGCCTGGGATGTTGGAATACAATCTGTGATTTATCAGGATACTTATACTATTACACAACAAAACGGACAAACGCTGGTTAAAAAAGGAATTGCCGGATTCGGATTTCCATTTTTAGGCTGGTCACACAAATTTTAATACAGCATGAATTACGATTTCAGTTGGAAAGAAAGCGATTTCGTTCCATTTTTTACCATCATCACCGCTACTTTATTCTTCAGTATCTACTGGTTTATTTTTGCGTCGGAAAAAATCAAACTCAATTTTTATAAAAAATATCCGGATAACGATCAGGGAACCATTCGCCACGTATTATTCACCAAATACGCAGGATTCGTTTTAATGGGCCTAATTCCTGCCGTGTTGTTTTTGATTTTTGTCCCCAAATACACTTTATGCGATTACGGAATTGCATTTAACAAAGGAACAAACCTCATCACCTTGTATTGGTGTCTCGGCTTAGGTGCCATTATAATTCCCATGAATTTTTTCGCTGCACGCCGACCAAAAACCTTTGGCATGTATCCGCAAATTCGTGCTAAAGAATGGGATCGTTCATTGGTGTTTCGCTATTCATTAGCCTGGTGTGCTTATTTATTTGGCTATGAATTTTTATTCCGTGGTGTTTTATTTATTCCTCTCGTAGATACCATGGGTGTATGGCCGGCGATTGCCATTAACATTGCACTTTATGCCGCAACGCACATTCCAAAAGGCATGGACGAAACCATCGGTGCTGCTCCGCTTGGATTGGTATTGTGCTTAATTACATTGCAAACAGGAACCATTTGGGTGGCTTTTGTTGTGCATGTTTTTCTTGCGCTTTCCAATTCACTTTTTGCATTGAAGTTCCACCCGGAATTCAAAATGGTACCTCAGCGGAAAAAATAATTTTTACTTCGGAATTTTTTCGATTTTGATGATGTTCACCGGACAATTTCTGGCGGCTATCTGATTTTCTTCCAGCTCGTGATCATCCACCTGTACCTGGTAAAATCCTTTTTTATTGATGCTTCCAATTAAAGTACATTTTCCATCCTTGCGATTCATGCGCCAGCGATGAAAGGCTGCTTCTACACAAGCATTGCAACCAATGCACTTTTCCCTTTGCTGAATAATGCGAATCATCAGGCGTCGACTACCTTATACAGTTTATCGGAGGGACGAATCTTCTCGTTTATCACCACGGTGAAGACATCTCCTTTTTTCACCTTATCGGTGAGCTGATCATCCACCCGAATTTCATTTACGATGGTTTGAATAAATCCGGTAGTGGGACCCGTAATCATAATCTCCTCTCCCACCGAAAGCGTTTGTGTTTCGAGTTTAAATTCTCCGGCACCGGCTTTTTCAAAATATTTTAATCCTTTACCGATATAAACTTTTCGCTTCGTTGCTTTAGAACCATATTCATTATTCCATTCACCCATGGTGCGGCCCAGATAATATCCATCCCAAAAACCGCGGTTAAATACGGTTTCGAGTCGCTTCATCCATCCTTCTACTTTTTCCTGGGAATAGGTGCCATCCGTCCAGGCATCAATTGCCTCGCGGTAACATTGGGTAACGGTGTTAACATAATCGGCCGACCGACCACGTCCTTCAATTTTTAAAACTCGAACACCGGCATCCATTACCTGATCGAGAAAATTAATGGTGCAAAGATCCTTGGCCGACATGATATATTCATTGTCCACCTCAAATTCCACCCCTTCTTCCTTATCGGTTACGATATAACTTTTTCTGCAATTCTGAATACAAGCTCCACGGTTGGCAGATGCAAAATTGGAATGCAGACTCAAATAACATTTTCCCGAAACTGCCATGCACAATGCACCGTGAGCGAAAATTTCAATTTCAATCAGTTCACCTTTAGGTCCGCGAATATCTCTGCGTTTTATTTCACGGGTGATATCAGCCACTTGCTTTAAACTTAATTCACGGGCCATCACCATTACATCGGCGAACGAAGAATAAAATTCAATCGTATCGATGTTTGAAATATTTGCCTGAGTAGAAATATGCACTTCCATCTCAATTTTCTTCGCATAGTTCAGCACCGCATGATCCGCTGCAATAATGGCTGTAATTCCACTCTCTTTAGCTGCGTTAACGATCGATTTCATCAGCGAAATATCGTGATCGTAAAGCACCGTGTTTAGGGTGAGATAGGTTTTAATCTGATGTTCCTTTCCCACCTCGGCAATTTTGCGCAAATCGTCGATGGTGAAATTGTTCGAAGAACGCGCACGCATATTGAGCTGCTCCACCCCAAAATAAACACTGTCGCAACCGGCTTTTACGGCGGCCATCAGCGATTCCCAGGAACCGGCGGGTGACATCAACTCTACTTTATTGCTCATACTCATCAGATAATCTATGCTTAGAATGCAAAATTAATAATTTGGAACTCAACAGAAAAACGCTGTTCAATCTGTAGCCACATTAGCTATCTTTGCACTATGAAATATTTCGTAAGCGGATCTAACGGTTATATCGGTTCCTGGTTGGTAAAGGCACTGCGTGATGGCGGACATGAAGTTCATGCACTGGTTCGTGAACCTTCGCGTGCACGACACATTGAATCGCTGGGAGCCAAATTGTTTAAAGGCGATGTGCTCGACCCCCAATCCATTCGTGAAGCCATGGAAGGTACCGATGGAGCATTCCATATGGCCGCCTTTGCGAAAGTCTGGGCAAAAGATCCGAAGACCTTTTTCGACATGAATGTTGTTGCCACCAATCACATTTTGGATGCAGCAAAAGCATTGGGAGTAAAGCGCACGGTGGTGACAAGTACCGCAGGTGTATTCGGTGCTTCATTATACGGAACCATCAACGAAAACTCCTCCCGCGATCTCGATTTTTTTAATGAATACGAAAGTTCAAAAGCACTGAGCGAATCGAAAATCAAAGATTATGTCATTGATGGATTAGATGTGGTTATCGTTTCACCTACGCGGGTATACGGACCCTATCTGCAGGGAAATCCCGAATCGGTAACCTTGCTCATTGATAAATTTGTAAACGGAAGCTGGCGATTTATTCCGGGCGACGGAAGTAAAATCGGAAATTACGTTTATGTGGATGATGTAGTAAACGGTCATCTGCTTGCTATGGAAAAAGGAAGAAAAGGACATACCTACATCCTTGGAGGCACCAATCACGATTACAATGAATTTTTCGACACACTTAAACAAGTGAGTGGCGTTCGAAGAAGAATGATTCACATGCCGATTGGAATACAAATGATGTTTTCGCGCATTCAGTTATTGAAAACAAAATTCGGAGGCGAGCCATTGATTACACCCAAATGGATTGCCAAAGGAAAATACGATTGGAAAGTGGATCCATCCAAAGCCGTTAAGGAATTGGGATTAACCATTACTCCATTGGAAAAAGGACTAAGCCTGACTACTCAATGGGCTAAATCGCGAAAAAAATGATTGTATTCACTTCCGAAAAAAGAGAAACCATCCGTTGGGCAGGAGGTACAAGTACACAACTTTTTGTATTCCCAAGCGAAGCCACATTTGCAGAGCGAAATTTCGATTTTCGTTTTAGCACTGCAACTGTAGAAGTGGCAGAAACAGATTTCACTCATTTCCCCGGAATATACCGGCACCTGATGATTCTTGAAGGAGAATTGGAATTAACCCATCACGACCGTTACAGCAAGTTGATGCGTCCCTTTGATAAGGATCAATTTTGGGGCGACTGGAAAAGTTCTTCCAAAGGGAAAGTCCGCGATTTAAATCTGATGCTTAGAAATAACTGGACCGGATCTTTGCATCACTACGAATTCAAACCCGGAGAAAAAGCCGAATTTCATAATGAAGAAAGTCATTATGAATTGTATTATATTTTTAAAGGATCAGTTGCTCATATTGACGGGAGTCCATTTCTCAACGAAGGAGATGTACTGGTAATGGAGCCGGGCGATAGCAAAGCTTTACTGTTTGTAGTCAAAGAAAAACTCACCTTGCTTCTCGCAAAAGCAATTCCGCCATCACATGAGTGAATTAATTATTTTACGCGGACTACCCGGTGCAGGTAAATCAACTTTAGCGCAATTAATCAGCGAGGAAAATAAATACCCTGTTTTTTCAATCGACGATTATTTTACACAGCGCGAAAGTGGAGCATATCATTTCGATTTTCAGAAAAATCATTTAGCCTATCGTCAATGCCAAGAACATACGCTTCATGCCATGCAACGAAAAGAAAAGAAGATTATTCTTCATAATACATTTACGTTGGAATGGGAAATGGAGCCTTATTTTAAAATGGCCGCAGAAAATGGATATAGAGTTCATGTGCTAACCGTAGAGAATCGTCACCACGGAAAAAACATTCACGATATTCCGGATGAACAAATTGTAAAAATGGCCGAAAAATACAAAGTGGTGCTAAGCTAATGCCGCACCACTTTATAAAACAGATTATCAAAAAAATTATTTCTTCTTCGCTTTTTTCGCTGCAGGTTTTGCTTTTGCCGTCGATTTGGATGTAGCCGCTTTTGCTGCAGGTTTCGCTTTTGCCGAACTCACTTTTTTCGCTGCTGGTTTTTGTTTAGAGGCAGAAGCTGATTTTACAGGTTTAGCTTCCGGATCGTTAAACACACCCATTGCACAGAATTTAGCAATACGCTGAGAAACCAATTGATCAGGCTTCAATTTTTTCAATTGACCCAATTGATGAATGAGTTCATCCTTCACCGCCTGGTGCGCTGCTTCCGGATCATTGTGTGCCCCACCGAGTGGTTCTTTAATGATTCCGTCAATCAGTTTATTTTTCATCATATCGGTTGGCGTCAGTTTTAACGCCGTAGCCGCAATTTCTTTTTTCTCCCAGCTGCGGAATAAAATCGAAGAACATGACTCCGGTGAAATCACCGAATACCAGGTATTTTCCAACATCAATACGCGATCTCCCACGCCAATTCCCAATGCACCACCCGAAGCACCTTCGCCAAGGATAATGCAAATAACAGGAACGCGAAGTTTCATCATTTCATAAATGTTGCGTGCAATCGCTTCACCTTGTCCGCGCTCTTCCGCTTCCAATCCCGGATATGCACCCGGAGTGTCGATTAATGTAACAATAGGTTTATTGAATTTCTCGGCCAGCTTCATCAAACGCAAAGCCTTGCGGTAACCTTCCGGATTCGCCATTCCGAAATTTCGGTACTGACGCATCTTGAGGTTGATTCCTTTTTGGTGACCAATAAACATAACGGTTTGACCATCCACTTTTCCAAAACCGCCCACAATCGCTTTATCATCACGAACGTTTCTGTCGCCATGCAACTCCTGAAATGTTCCTTCGGTGATGTAATTGATATAGGCTAATGAATATGGACGATCAGGATGACGGGAAACCTGAACACGTTGCCAGGGGGTTAAATTGGCATAAATCTGTTTACGGGCATCCACAATTTTCTTTTCCAACACCTTCACCGCATCCGAAATATCTACTGGCGACTTCTCATTCAGTGCCTTTGCTTCCTCAATCTGGTGGTAAAGTTCCTCGATGGGTTTTTCAAAATCTAAAAAAGTAGCCATTGACTGATTATTGATTAGGGAGGCAAAAATACGAAGAATTCAGTAATCAGAACAAGGACTTTTTAACCCCTTTTCCCTTACCCATCCCTTTGTTTTTCAAACCTTTGCGCGATGAAAACAAGCCGTGAGGCTGATTCGGATTGGTCTTGATGCGATAGGTTACCCCCAATTGGATGGCTAAATAACCATCCTTATCGGTGTCATCGCCACGTTGCCTGCCCGCTTTGGTGGGGTCTAACTGATCACCCCAGTTGTAGCCCAGCGAAGGATCTGCAAGAGCGGCAGATACGGCTCCGAAATTATTGGCAAGTGAGGCGTTATCATAGTATACGGTACTCACATCATCCAGGTAATCTGAAATGGTAAAGCGATACGTGATTTCGAAATTTAAAATCCACTGCCGGTCCAGGGCATATCTAAATCCACCACCAACTGGAATTCCAAGTGTAATAGGTTTATACGGTTTAGCACCATTTTCTAAACCTTGCCCCTCGGTATGCAGTTTTCTTAATTTGTAGGTATGACCCTCATACTTTGCTTTCGGTTCGGAATAAACGAAGGCGAGTCCACCAAATAAATAAAAGGCATTGTTTTTATATTTCGATCCCATTAATCGTCCACGCTGATCCCGCAAATTGTAACGATGCGATTCCCACGAACGAAGTGGAAGAATAAGTTGAGCACAAGCGGCAAGATCAACTGTATTTGAAAAGAAACGGAGATTGCGGTTGTGCCGGAATTTCTCTTCGGTAAGTGCATCATCTCCGGCTAAACGGAAATAATTAATGTCGGACCTGAACATCAGATAGGGCGAAAAATATTTTCCGTAGCCAACCGAAACCGATGGTTTAAATAAACTCGTTTCCAGGTCCCAGATAAAATCAGATCCGATTTGATTTCTTCCTCCTAAATCGCCTAAAAAATTACTGGTTCCAATACCAACATGCAATTCGCGATTGTAGTTTTTCCATTCGGAAAGTATAGCCGCGTTTTGTGTCCACCCCAGTGATGGAAACAAAAAACATAACAATACAATATTCGTTGGGACCGAATGGATTTTCATGCAAGTAATACTTAGGCAAAAGTACCGACTTTACATTTCGTTTCCTTGGAAGCGCCTTTATGAAAAAGTGAAATTTTTTGAACGGGTCTTTACAGAATATTAACCTCACGCTCAAGCAGAATACCAAATTTATTGTTGATATCCTCCAGAATATTCGTACTCAGGTCGAAAATTTCTTGTCCACCCGCCCCGCCATGGTTCACCAAAACCAGGGCCTGAAGATGATGCACGCCGCAATGACCAACACGTTTTCCTTTCCAACCGGCTTTTTCAATAAGCCAACCTGCAGCGGCTTTAAAATTTCCGTTTTCGAGCGGATATACTACTGCATCGGGATAGTGTGCAAGTAATTGTTCTTTTTGTTCGGGAGTAATTTCCGGATTCTTAAAGAATGAACCCGCATTACCTGTTACTTTCGGATCAGGAAGTTTGCTTTGCCGGATTCGGATTACGGCATCTGATACAGCTTTGACTGTTAAATCGCGAATTCCCATTTTTTCCAGTTCCTGCTCAATTGCTCCATAATGCGTTTTAAGCACAGGCTGTTTTTTCAATGAGAAAGTAACTGAAACTATAATGTATTCCCCTTTTAATTCGCGCTTAAAAACACTTTCGCGATAGCCGAATTTACATTCTGCAGCCGTAAAACGATGGATTTCGAGTGTTTCGGTATGCAATGCTTCCAGCGAATGAAAACAGTCCTTCATTTCCACGCCGTAAGCTCCAATGTTTTGCATCGGTGCTGCACCAACACAACCCGGAATCAGCGAGAGATTTTCGAGTCCGCCATAATTCCTCTCCACCGTCCACATCACGAGTTCGTGCCATACTACTCCGCTTCCTGCTTTAACTAAAATTTCCTGCTCATCTTCCCGCACAATTTCAATACCGGGAATACGATTAAGCACCACTACTCCATTATAATTACTCCGGAACAACACATTGCTTCCACCACCTAGGACCATCAATGGCAAGGCCCTGAATTTCGGTTCCTCAATCAAAGATTGTAAGGTATTCACATCAGCAGCCTCCGCCACATAGCGGGCCGATACCTCTATTCCAAAGGTGTTATAAGCACGAAGCGAACAATTTTCCTGAAGCATCATAATGCAAATCTATTGGAAATGAAATCAAAATTTTAATGGCATTTCGGGAATAACTAACAATAAAAGACTCACAAAAGCGTGATTTAATCTCTATTTTCGCAATTCAATGAAACGACGAATTTCCGTAGCCGTAACCAACGACCTCCTCACCGATCAAAGGGTGCACAAGGTGTGTTTGTTTCTGCACGATAGAGGAAATTCAGTAAAGCTCATCGGACGAAGAAAAAAAAGCAGCGGAGAACTGGATGTTCGTCCCTACGCAACACGACGCATGAAACTCCTCTTCGAAAAGGGACCCCTATTTTATGCTGCGTTTAATTTGCGTTTGTTTTTCCAGCTCCTTTTTTCACCGAGTGATATTATTGTTGCCAACGATCTGGATACACTTCTGGCCTGCAAATGGGCGGCACGAATTAAACGGAATCAATTGGTATATGACAGTCACGAATACTTTACGGAGGTACCGGAATTAGTCGGACGACCCCGCGTACAGCGAATCTGGCAGCGGATTGAATCGTCTATTTTTCCAAAACTAAAACACATCATCACCGTTAATGATTCCATTGCCGATTTGTTTTTTCAACGCTATGGAAAACGTCCCGCAGTAGTCCGCAATATCCCTTCGGGAAAAGAACTTCCAGAAAAGAAAACACGCCAGGAATTAAATCTGCCCGAAGACAAATTCATTCTCATCATTCAGGGTGCGGGAATAAATGTTGACCGCGGTAATGAGGAGATGGTAGAAAGCATGAAATTTCTTCCGGAGTGTCTATTGCTGATCATCGGAAATGGGGATGTAGTAGATGCATTGAAAAAAAATGTGCAGGAGAATCACCTGCAGGAACGCGTTCTCTTTTTCCCGCGAATGCCCTATGCCGACATGATGCAATATACACGTAATGCAGATTTGGGGATTACGATGGATAAAGACACCAACATCAATTATCGCTTCAGTTTACCCAATAAAGTATTCGATTTTATCCGCGCAGGAATTCCGGTTTTTGCCTCTGATTTAACGGAGGTAAAAAGAATAGTATCCGGATTTGAAGTTGGAATAATCAGTGAAAATCATCAACCGGAAAACATTGCAAAACAAATCCGCGATTTGATGAACAATCAAACCCTGTATCTAAAATTAAAATCGAACACACGTTTTGCAGCGCAGGAATTAACCTGGGAAAATGAATGTGGAGAACTGGATAAAATTTACGGCGGACTCGGAGCCTGATTAAACTGTGCGCAGGGCCGTATATAAAATGTACATACTCAACAATCCGGCAGCAACACTAATAACAATATTCAACAAAGCCATTAAGGAATTTCCGGATTGAATTAATTGTAAATTTTCATAGGAGAAAGTACTAAAGGTGCTCAGTCCCCCACAAAATCCCGTTGCCAATAACAGATATAAACTCTCCGAATTTTTCGATTTTAAAAACAGGGCGACTAAAATTAAAATAATACCGGCAAGGACATTCACCAGCAATGTTCCCAAGGGAAATTTGGAATTCCACCACGATTGAATTTGTCCGCTGAGCAAATATCGCAGCACAGAACCTGCTCCTCCACCAATAAATACCATTAACAGATTCATACTGCAGGAATAATTTTTGGTTTTAGTTTCAGAAAAATAAAATAGACTATTCCGGCGGAAATCATTCCCCAAACTGCACCGACACTTACATCCGAAGGATAATGTACGCCGAGGTAAACTCTGCTATAGGCAACCAGTATGGCCGATGAAAACAAAACGAGTGTTGCTATTTTGTTCCGAATTAGCAATGAAAAAAACAAAGCCAGTGCAAAAAAGTTGGCGGCATGAGAGGAAATAAATCCGTATTGTCCTCCACAATATTGGTTCACCAAATGAAGCTGGTCCTTAAGCTCCAGGTTGTGACAGGGACGATACCTTAAAAACTGATTCTTGAATAAATGATTTGAACCGCTATCTGAAATGAGAATTAAAACCGAAACACAAAGCAGAATAAAAATCAATCCGCGCCAACCGGATTTCATCCAGGTCCAATAGGCCAGCAACAAGTAACCGGGAATCCAGAATAATTTAGAGGAAAGGGTCCACATGATAGAATCGAAAGCGGGAGAATGTGCATCATTGATTCGCAAAAGCCATTCATGATCCAATTGCTCCAGTGCTTCTATCATTCTACTCAGGCATTAAGTTTTCTCCAGAGTAAATCTTTCAGCTCCTGAATTCCGAGTCCGCTAACCGATGATATAAACAAACATTCTACTCCTTTCGGAATTTCCTTTTTCATTTCTTTCATCATCTGTTCATCCAGCATATCGCATTTGGTAATGGCCAGCACGCGGTCTTTATGCAATAATTCTGGATTATACATTTTAAGTTCATTTTCCAATACAGCGAATTCTTTAGCGATATCGTCCGAATCGGCAGGAACCATGAATAACAAAATAGAATTTCGTTCTATATGACGAAGAAAACGGTGACCAAGTCCTTTACCTAAATGCGCTCCTTCTATAATTCCCGGAATATCGGCAACTATAAAAGATCTGTAATCGCGGTATTTTACAATTCCGAGATTGGGAACCATCGTGGTAAAAGGATAATCTGCGATCTCCGGTTTTGCAGCTGAGATTACACTGAGTAATGTTGATTTACCTGCATTGGGAAATCCGACTAATCCGACATCGGCAAGGACTTTCAATTCAAGTATTTTCCATTCTTCTCTACCGGGTTCTCCGGGTTGAGCATAAGTTGGAGCCTGATTGGTGGATGTTTTAAAATTTTCATTTCCGAGTCCACCTCTACCGCCGGGAGTAAGAATACGTTCTTCGCCGTCTTTGGTAATTTCAAAATGAATCTCACCCGTTTCAGCATCACGGGCCACCGTGCCGAGGGGAACTTCAAGAATTTCATCGCGACCACTACGTCCCGTCATGCGACTGGAACCTCCGTTAACGCCGGCTTCTGCAATAACATGCTTGCGGTATTTCAAGTGAATGAGGGTCCACAATTGTGAGTTACCCCGCAGAATGATATGTCCGCCGCGACCACCATCTCCGCCATCGGGACCACCATTCGGATTTCCTTTTGCGCGATGAAAATGGGCAGAACCAGCTCCGCCTTTTCCGGAACGACAACAAATTTTTACGTAATCAACGAAATTGGAATCCATGGTGTATCCCCTTTTAAAAAGAGGTGCTTTAAAAAATAAAATTATTTTACTGTAGCGCTGGAAATTGCTTCTGCCAAACGATTGAAAATTTCTTCAATGGTTCCGATGCCATGTATTTCGTGACACTTATTCTGATGCTGATAATAATCTTTTACCGGCGCAGTTTCTGCATTGTAAACGTTAATGCGATTTTGAATGACGTTCGGATCTTTATCATCCGGACGACCAGAAGTTTCTCCGCGTTTAATCAATCGCGCTTTTAATTCTGCTTCCGGAACTTCCAATGATAACATAGCAGTAATGCTGTGTCCTTTCGAATTTAAAAATGCATCCAGTGCTTCTGCTTGTGCAGAGGTACGTGGAAATCCATCGAAAATAAATCCTTGTGCATTCGGATGTTTGTTCACTTCCGACTCCAGCATTTTGATGGTTACTTCGTCTGGAACCAATTGTCCTTTGTCGATATAACTTTTTGCCAGCGTACCAAGTTCTGTACCTCCTTTAATGTTGGCACGAAAAATATCACCGGTAGAAAGGTGTACTAATCCGTATTTTTTAATGAGGTTCTCTGACTGAGTTCCCTTACCTGCACCCGGAGGTCCGAATAAAACGATGTTCAGCATAAGCTTTAATTTATTATTCAACAATCTTGTATATATCTTTCAGGTTTCTTCCTAATCCATCGTAATCCAACCCATATCCCACAATAAAATCATTGGGAATTTCAATGGCAGGATAATGAATCTCAGATTTGCCTTTATATGCATTTGGCTTGTACAACAAGGTTGCAATACGCACCGAAGCAGGTGATAATCGTTGCAGTGCCTCCACTACTTTGTCCACTGTTAATCCGGTATCTACAATATCCTCAATAACGATAATGTCCTTTTCGCGAATATCTTCATTAAGACCGATGAGTTCGCGGACTTCACCTGTAGAGGTGGTACCGTGATAAGAAGCTAATTTTACAAATGAAATATGACAATCACCTTTGAACTCGCGCAGTAAATCGGCAGCGAACATGAATGAGCCATTGAGAACGGCGAGAAAAACCGGACTCTTACCTGCATAATCTGCACTGATCTTTTCGCCCAGTTGAGCAATGCGATCCGCAATCTGTTCCGCCCCAATATAGGGTGCGAACTCCTTATCCTTCAGCTTAATTTTTTGCATAAAAAGCAAAGATAGTCAATTTGAACGACTTTGGGAAGGAAAAAATAGGGTTGACGCCTTACTCTTTCCTGATTACCAACTCATTGCGGTCGGAAAAATTGATTTTATGCAACTGTAGTGCGTTTCCACATCCACATTTGGAAGCCAAGCATGATGGTGGATAACAACAGATGGATGGGTTGCAAAATGGCCGGCATGGCAAAATAGGAAAGCAGCGCACCACTGATAACGGCGATTCCGATTACGGTAAATAATCCTTTAATGCCCGGAACCATTCCCTGGGTTTTCCACCAGATGAATAAGGTGCTTAGCACAATCATCCAGGAGAATGACCGGTGTACATAAAAAATCGTGCTCAACTGATCAATCCATAAATGGCGACTTCCTCCCTGATGTGCTTCGGCGATGACATCAATCTGTTGCCGGATTTGTGTCCCCATTAATATTTGCGCAAAAGCGATGAACAATATGAGTCCGATTACCCAACGCACTGGTGTGCTGACTTTCACTTTTGGTAAATCCTGACAAATAGCGATGAGTCGAACCTGCAATAATATAATGACCAAGGCCAGCAACATATGCACTGTTAACACCCATGGGACAATTTTCGTTGCTACAACTACTGCACCGAACCATGCTGTTAACATGATTAAAACCAAATTGAGAAAACTCAGAATGGTAATCCATTTATTGCGCTTAAAAAACCACAATGAAATAACGAATTGCAACAAAGTAAGATTACCGGAAATAAATCCGATTAAACGATTGACGTATTCGGTCCAGGTTTTCGCTGCATTAAAATCTTGTTCTTCCAATAAAGAAGGATCATTCCGCATGGCATTTGCTTCCGATTGAAATCCGGTTTTATCGAGTAGGCGACAAAAATTCTCCAGCTTTTTAGCGCGTTTGGCCGAATAGATTTCTTTGTAATTAACCGGGATCTGAGAGATATCGGTAGGCGGAACCCATTGTCCGAAACATTTCGGCCAATCCGGACAACCCATTCCTGAACCACTCATTCGTACTACGGAACCAGCTATAATTACCAAGTAAATGGAAACCAGCGTGATTTTTGTCAGCTTTAAAAATCCTTTCATAACGAGGACAAATTTACTGTCCCATTTTATGTACTTTGCATCAGAACAAAAATAATTTTCATCAAAAGCATGCAACCTTTCCGCTTTTGTTTGTCGTTATGTTGTACAAAACCTGCATTATGAAAAGAAAATTAGTTGTGCTGATATTGCTCATTGTTTCCAATGTTGCTGTAGCACAGGAAAAAAAAGAACGTGCAGAAGAGGCCGGTCAGTTTCAAATGGGACTACGGAGCACGATGAGTCTGTTTGGAGATGATGATTTAATCGGTGTAGGTACGGGTGGTCAATTCCGTTTAAGACTAAACAAACGACTCAATACCGAATGGTTTGCCGACTATATTCAAACCGATTTGTGGGGAGCAGGAAGAAGAAGTGATGGTCATATTGGCTGGAGTGTCATGTTCTATCCTTTTTCCACCGGTGAAAAAAAGCTACAACCTTATTTTTTGGCAGGGCATTGTTTTGATTATACCCGGGTTGTACCATTTAACACACTCACTGAATTAAAAACCGACGAAGCACAAAAACGCTGGAGTTCCGCCACCCAGGCCGGAGCAGGTTTTCATTGGAACATCACGGATAAATTCAATATGTCGTTTTCTGCCCAATACATGATTCATCTGGGCAAGGACCTGCATTATGAAATGGAAGAAGTTAACGGTGTAAAAGAATTGCACATGGAGGATCCTGTAAATGCAACTTCTACACTCGAAGGTCACTTACTCCTAACAATGAGTCTTAACATTCGAATTGCTGATTTATGGTGAAGAAATTTTTAATTCTTACGGCTTTATTCGGTACACTTATACCTGGTAAAGCGCAGGGAGGGAGTCAGTACATTCACAAAGGACTCATCGCCGCGCGCGGTGCATTGTGTTATGGAAAAATGTTCGATTTAAAAGCGAATAATATTTACCTCGATGGAAATGTAGAGTACTATCTCGATAACAAAGTTTCCTTGCGCGGAGATGGATATTTATTTATGAATTCATTCAACGGTAACAAACCCTTAAAAATTCATCATTCTTTATTTGCGGGTCCGCTCTACCATTTTAAAACCAATATTTCCTTCGATCCCTATATCGGATTACAACCGGGAATCAATTTAGGAGAAGCGGTGAATGCAACCTTAGGAACTCCTTCTTACAACACTCAAATTTTAATTGCGCCACCCGAAGAAATGGAAATGGTTGCAACACCATTAATTTCCCCTATCATCGGATTTAATTTTTACGGAACAAAATGGTTTCACATTTGGTGTAATCTCCGGTATATTCAGGGACGTTTTTTAGATAATTATAATTCGGCTTCACTCAGTGAATTCAGGGTTTCTTTTGGTTTAGGTTTTAATATACGCTAATGAAAAAATTACTTTTTGTTCCACTTGCATTTATGCTTGTGTTGAGCGCATGTAAACGCGATGAAGAACCCGCCAACGACACAACCCCTCCGGCTCCGGAATTAAATTCATCAACACCCGTGTTGGGTTACGGCATGCTGGATAAAATCCGCGGAATTTGGAGTGGACCTTTAAGTTCCACAACAGCATTAGGCGGATTTCCGGATTGGACAGTAGATTTACGTCCGATAGCACCTTCGCAAATTTCCTCGAAATCGGAATTGGATTCGCTGAACGATATTTTCATGTCTTTTTTTCTTACCAAATACAACAACGAATACCGCATTGCATTTAGAAATGGAGGCGGTTTTTCCGGATCACAACGAATTTCTTATTTACTCTGCGATAGCGTTTATGAAGATGCGCAAACCAGTTATTACCGCTACTCCGACTTTGTAATGGGAATTCAACGCGCTTATTCGGAATTCACATTCAGAAACGACAGTCTGTATATGAAAACATATACGAATCATTACAACACTACCAATCCTGCTCAATTACACATGTCGTGGAATGCGGTGCGTAAGGACACCACATCTCAACATGCAGCAGATAGCATTCACCATTTCCCGCAAAAGGAATTACAAAAAGATCTGAGCACTGCATTTAATTCTATGACGGAATCCATTTTTTATTCGGCCAATTCAGATCCTTATCCGGAAGCCGATCAACCCTACCTCGGAAAAACAACGGTAAACATCACCTATTCGGGTGTTACAATGAGTCCGGGCACCAACAGTTTTATCATTTTCACCACTCAACCGCTTTTTTCCGGCTTTACGTTTAATTCTGCCAACCTGAAATACCGTTCGCGCTATGTAATGTTGCCCATCACCGATGGTGACTACACCTTCACCTACATGCACCCCGGCACCTATTGGGCTTATGTATTACACGATGAAAACGGCGATGGTAATTTTTCCACCGGCGATCATATGAACAGTCCTTTATCGCCAATCACCTTTACATTGGGGGCCCTGGGGAACCAAACGGTGATCATTACGGTGGGTTTCACCATTCCTTAAGAAATTTTAACGCTCCAATGGCTCAATAAGGAGGGCCTTTTGATAAATGACTTGGATTGGCAACCTTTTTGCTTGTAGATTTGTCTATACAGCAAATGCTTCAACGCCTCTTCATAGCACTCTTTCTTTTTCTGGCCATCACGGCAGGTGCAACACATATTGTGGGCGGTGAAATGTATTACGATTGTTTGGGTAACGATCAGTACCGCGTTACCATGAAAATTTACCGCGATTGTGGTCCCGCCAACACCAACGGTACAGGTTTCGATAATCCCGCTCCGGTTGCTGTTTATCGTAACGGAATTTTATTCCAAACCGTGAATCCCACCATTGGAGGAATTGTGAATGTTCCCATTGTGATCAATGATCCGTGTTTATCGGCTCCACCGAATATTTGTGTTGAACAGGCCACGTATACTTTTACAGTTAATTTACCACCCGATCCTTCCGGCTACGATATCGTTTACCAACGCTGTTGTCATAATCCGAATATTTTGAACGTGCTCAATCCCCAGGATGCAGGATCTTCCTTTATCTCTCACATTCCGGGAAGTGGATTGGGAATCTGTAATTCGAGTCCGAGATTTAATTCATTACCACCGCTGGTGATGTGTAACAATTCCGATTTTGTGTTTGATCATTCGGCTACCGATCCGGATGGCGATCAATTAAGCTATGCGTTTTATACGCCCTTTTTAGGCGGAGATCCATTTGCTCCACTTCCCAATCCCCCACTTCCTCCACCATTCGGAAACATCACCTGGCAAGGTGGATTTTCGCAGAATAATCAGATTACAGGAAATCCTGCATTTACGGTGAATTCTTCTTCGGGATTGTTAACGGGGAC
>JAIBBF010000035.1 GCA_019694795.1 Flavobacteriales bacterium
CCTAAATGGAAAACAAATTTTAATCCGGTGTAATGGTAACGATCGTTTACCGGTCCACTCGGATTTGAATACACATAACCATCGATATTATCTCTAAGTGCAAATGTCACTTTGTGTTCCAGTACCATTGCGAAATAAGGAGAGAATTGATATCCGAATCCAATACCCGCAGAAGGCATAAAGGCAGCTTTTAATCCCTCGTTGCCATCGGCATCTGTTTCGTAACGATTATCCCATAATAAATCGAGATTGGAATAAGTGGTGCTGGAATCAAGTCCTGCATAGTTATACGTGTGATCTAAAAGATCCAACTGGTCGGTTTTAACGCGGTATGTTGTAATGCCGATTCCTCCCCAACCATACAATACAATACCGGTGCGCTCTCTTAATTTGTTAAACGTAAGAACACCCTCCATGGAATATTCATTGAGGGACATACGATAGTTGTAATACATTTTCCCCTGATTATTCGCATAATCATTTAAAGCAGGATTAGTGGTGTTGTTTCCACTAAAAATGGAAGTAGCGGGAAATGTAGTTATCGCTGTATCGGTATAACCAAAATTATATCCGTGTAAATAGCGGAAGCGAAGATCGAAAGCAAAAAACCTTCCCGGTTTTTGGTAAAGCGCTTTCCCCAAGGTTGCACCAAAGCCGATTCCTGCACGCGAATGCATATCGCTTTGTTGCCATACGCCCCCCATGTTGAAGCCTAACTTCCAACCTGAATCGTTCTCGTAATTAATGTGCTGTGCCTCAAGAGGACTAAGGCTTAATAAGTAAATCAAAGCAGCCATTAATAGGCCACCGATTCGATTTTTAGGAGAGGTTTTCATACAAAAGAGTACTAGTATTGGTAATGCCCAAGGCATTTTTCGTGCCAAAAAGAGCATTCAAAGATAAAAAAAGGCGCTTCGTCCGAATTTATCTCCTTCAAATTGATGGAAATCCCTAACTTTAAATCCTCAACAACTGGAATGAAAAAGGCGCTGTTTTTTAGCTTAATAATTTGGATTTCTGCTGGTTATGTCTTTGCTCAGCCTGCAAATGACGATTGTTCATCGGCCGGAAATTTATGTGCGGGTTTGAGTTTTTCAGGCAGCAATCAGAATGCGGGACTTGAAGGGACTGAACCTTCGGGAATTAGTTGTTTTGGTTTAAATAACCCAGTTTGGTTTACGTTTAATACCAATGCCAGCGGAGGAAATGCAACAATTACCATTAGTAATATTTCTTGTTTAACCGGTGCGGGTATGGGCAACGGACTCGAGGCCGTGGTGGTTTCTGCGGGAGGCTCATGCAATTTTGCAGGCTTCACCGAGGTGAGCAATTGCGCATCAGGAACATCGTCCATAACGTTATCGGCAAGTGGACTAACTCCTTCAACGCTGTATTATGTTTTGGTAGATGGTGATAGCACAGGTGTTGGAGTAACGCAAGCTGCTCAATGTGATTTTCAGATACAGGTGGATGGTCCTGCCGTTCTAATTGAAAATGCTATTTCTACCACCGATCAAAACTGTGGAGCACTCGATGGTGAAATTCAAATTACATCCAGCACCGGAGGTACAACGCCATATCAGTATTCCATCAATGGCGGTGCATTTCAATCTTCAGGAACATTCTCTGGCCTAAGTGCCGGAACGTATATCATTACTGTAGAAGACGGCTCAACCTGTATTCAGAATACGGATACAGTAGTAATTAATCAATTGAATGGTCCGCAAAACGCAACAGCAGCCACAACCGACGCCAGTTGTACCAGTAATGACGGAACCCTTACGGTTAATGGAGTTAGCGGTGGAAATCCGGCCTACAATTATTCGCTGAACGGAGGAGCTCCTCAGGCTTCTAATTCATTTACGAATCTTGGAGCGGGCTCCTACACGGTTTTAGTTACCGATCAACAAGGGTGCACTACCACCGTTTCTGCATTTGTTGCGAATAATGGATCAATTAGCGATGCAATTCCTGTAATTGTCAATGCCGATTGTAACAGCACAAATGGAAGTATTGTTGTCAATGCCAATGGAGGAACCGCGCCGTTGACGTATGCTCTTAACGGAGGAGCTTCGCAGGCTTCCAATACTTTCGGCGGACTATCACCCGGTGTTTTCAGTGTGGTCATTACAGATAATAATGGATGTACGTTTTCGCTCACCGCTATACCGGTGATGGAGAATCCCGGAGATTTAGTTCCTGAAATTACCATTAGCTCTTCACCAAATCCTGCATGCGTTGGCGATAACATTACAACAACCGCAGTTATTTCGAATGGAGGAACAAATCCGCAAATCACGTTTTTTGTGAATGGAGTTTCTGTGCAATCCGGAACTGGACAAACCTTTTCTTCCGCCGGTTTAAATCCGGGAGATATTGTTACAGCAGAATTGATTTCAGATGATCCTTGTGCTGCAGTTAGTACAGTTTCATCCAATTCGAGTAGTTTAAGCATCAACCCGATTTCTAATCCTACCGTAACACTTAGTAGTTCTACAGCTACGGCATGTGCCGATGAAATAGTAACATTAACGGCAACACAAAACGGTTGTACCGCCACTGCAACTTATCAATGGTTGGTGAATGGAACGCCTGTTGCCAGTGATACCACAGGGGTATTCTCTTCCACATTTGGAGGAAATGCAAGCGTAAGCGTGAATATGTCCTGCAGTGATCCATGCGCCACACCCGCAACTTCCAATACAGTCGATTTATCGATTACCGTTGTAAATGCGAATGCCGGTCCCGATCAGGTTATTTCTCCTGGACAAACCGCTATTCTCAATGGTTCCGGAGGCGGGGCCTATAGTTGGGTTCCTACTTCATCACTGAGTGATAATAATACAGCTACAACATTTGCTACACCGGGAGCTACTACGGTTTACACACTTACCGTAACCGTAAACGGCTGTACGGATCAGGATAATGTAACTGTATTTGTAGTTGAGCCCATTAATGTGCCCAATACCTTTACACCCAATGGTGATGGAACAAATGACATTTGGGAAATCAGAAACATTGAAGATTTCCCCAATGCCAAAGTCACGGTGTATGATCGCTGGGGACAAAAAGTATTTAATACAGTAGGCTATACCAATGCCAATGCATGGGATGGAACAAATCACGGACTCAACCTTCCGGCTGCAGTTTATTATTACGTTATCGATTTAAACAACGGTGGCGGAAAAGATGATGTTTATTCGGGTTCAATTACAATTGTGCACTAATGAAAAATAAGCTACTCCTATTCCTGTTTTCATTTTCATTGCTGAATGTAAATGCACAACAAACTGCACAGTTTTCTCAATACGTGTTTAATCAATTCGCCATTCACCCTGCAGTAGCGGGAAGCAAACCTTGTTTGGATATGCGATTGGGATACCGCACACAGTGGATGGGATTCGATGGAAGACCTATTACAATGTGGGCAAATGGGCACGGTCAGATTGGGGGTAAAAAAAGAAAATACCTGAAGACAAAACACGGAATTGGCGGACATGTTGAGAGTGATGGTACAGGACCAATCAGCAGAACAAAGGTTTACCTGGCCTATGCTTATCACGTCCCCGTAGGAAGAAAAACAAATTTGGCAATGGGACTGTATGCAGGTTTTCAGCAGTTTCGGTTTAACGCCGGGAAAGTAACCTTGGCCAATGCCGGTGATAATGCAGTTCAGGGCTCAAGCGTACAGTTTATCTGGCCCGATGTTTCTCCCGGATTGTGGCTTTATTCGGATGAGTTTTTTGCCGGATTCACTCTGTGGCAGGCCCTGAGAAATAAAATAAAAAATGTGGGGACAGATTCTCGCCTGACTCACCACTTCGTATTAACCGGAGGTAAGCGTTTTAAAAGCGAAGGGGGATGGTCCTATACGCCATCTGCCGCACTGAAATTTGCACCCATGTCTAACCCCGCTCTGGATCTAACCATGATGGCCGATTACGACAATAAAATTCAGCTGGGAATGAGCTATCGGAATACAGATGCTATTGTAGGTTTATTTAAGGTTAATTTTCTAAAGTATTTTTCATTGGGATATTCCTTCGATTTTACTACTTCAAAAATCAGGTACTCAAGCTCCAATACACATGAAATTATCCTTGGTATTTCGGCTTGTCCACACCGCGGAAAGGGAATTACAGATTGTCCGGCCTGGAATTAATTCTGCTGAATTGCATTCTAAATTTTCAATTTGGTCACAGTTTTTTTATCTTCCGTAATAAATACTCTTGATAGGGCAACTCATACCAATGGATTTACGTCAATAAATCAACTGAGTACCCGAACAAATTGGCGATGATGGAATTAAGGATACGACTTGTTTTTTTTACAACACTGTTTTTTTTACAGCAAACATTTTCATTTGCTGCCGATCGTTTTTGGGTAGGTGGTTCAGGTAGCTGGAATGATCCCGCGCACTGGTCTACAGTATCCAATGGTCAGGGAGGTGCCTCTGTACCTTCTGTTAACGACAATGTGTTTTTCGATAATTTTTCATTTACGTCCGATAGAAATGAAATTTTAATTCCCGGAAATATTCAACTTAATAACTTCAATTTTTCTTCCGCACAATATAATCCCAAAATAAAATCAACCACTCCGGTTACCATCACCGTAGGTGGAAATTGGCAGGTGAGCGGAATGTTTCGGAATTATATTACGGGAACCATTGCGTTTACAAATCCTTCATCCGCGCAAATAAATTCCGGAAATATTCATTTCAGAAGTAATCTTCAATTTTCAAACGGAAATTTTGTTTTGGGTAACGATTTGGAATTGGAACCCAATAACAACATTGAAATCATTTCCGGAACATTTAAAACTTCGGGACATGCGGTGAAGTGCGACGAATTTATTTTCGGAACACAAGCCATTACCTTCAACACAGAAAATTCAGATTTAGTTACCGTAGATCCAATTGTTATAACTGGTACCAATGTCAATTGGCTGAATAGCGGAACAAGAATGGCGCAGGTGGTAGATAATCCGGATAATTTACCATTACGATTAACCGCAACCTGTGGTACTGCTCCCAATCAGTTTACGATTACGGCATCGGTTACAACCAATTACAACGGACAACACGTTAGTTGCAATGGAGCTCATGATGCGCAGGTTTGTGTAACTGTAACCGGAGGGATTGGTCCTTTCGATATACAATGGCTGGGTGGCGGACCTGCGGCGAATTGCTGGTCAGGTTTGGGTGCAGGAACGTATACCATTCGTGTTATCGACCAGGGTCCTAATCCGGATGTAATTTGTGCAACAACCGTAACAGTGGTAGAGCCGGGTGACTTAACAGTACTTTCATGGTCAACAACCGACCCATCCTGTAATAACACCTGTGATGGTACTGCATCTCCATTTGTATTCGGTGGAACACCAAACTATACGTTTACATGGAGTTCTGGTGAAACCGGAAATATTGCAACTCAATTGTGTATCGGATTAAACAGCATGAATGTAACGGATGCCAACGGTTGTTCTTTCGACACTACTTTTTTCATTCTTACTCCGCTGGCCATTTCTCCAAATCTTGTTGCTGTTGATGCAAGTTGTTTTGGCGTTTGTGATGGAAGTATCACCGCAAATCCAACCGGCGGTAACGGTGCTCCGTATACGTATTCTTGGTCCAACGGAGGAACCAATAGTTCCATTACCGGTTTATGTGATGGTACCTATTCCGTTACGGTTTTCGATGCGAATAACTGTCCGCAGGCAGCAAACGCCATTGTCAATGAACCGCAGCCCATTATTATCACGCTTACGAATCAAACAAATTTAATTTGTAATGGAATTTGTTCGGGGAGTTTAACGGTTTCTGCAAGTAATGGAACAGCGCCCTATACTTATCAGTGGTTTACATCACCCGGTGGATTACCATTAGCTGGACAAACCAATCCTACTGCCAGTGGACTTTGTGCCGGAAGTTATTACGTAATCGTAACCGATGCTAATGGCTGTTCCATGCAATCGGCAGTGTTTACCTTAACACAACCCACAGCTGTAAATCCAACCACTACTGCAACGCCTGCATTGTGTCACGATGCCTGTTCAGGTTCTTTATCCGGCTCTGCGGTTGGAGGAACTTCACCTTATACATTTACCTGGATTAATGCGGCTACCGGAATTCCAATTGGAACAGGAAATCCGTTTAACGGTGTTTGTCCCGGCACCTATTTCGCGCAAGTGCAGGACGGAAATGGTTGTATTGTAAATTCAACACCACCCGTTACGGTAAACAATCCCCCGGCATTGGTATTAGGTGTTGATCCCAATGATGCGGTTTGTCATAATGATTGCAATGGTAGCGCAGTTGTTACACAAGCAAGTGGTGGAACGGGAGCATTAAACGTGACCTGGTTCAATAGCTCATCTGTTCAAATTGGCGCTGGGAACAGCATTACTAATTTATGTACCGGAACGTACAGTGCAACACTAACCGATATCAATGGCTGTTCGGAGGATTCTACCTTTGTCATTAACGATCCGGATCCCTTTACATTTACACTTACTACTACCAATGTAACCTGTATCGGAAGTTGCAATGGAACAGCAACGCTTTCGGGAATTGCTGGACAAACATCGCCGTACATTATCGATTGGTCGAGCAGTGCCAACAGTGGTTTAACAGAAAATAATTTATGCGCAGGAAATTATTCCGTAATTATTACCGATGTGAACGGCTGCGATACGTCTGCAACATTTTCAATTGGTAATCCTGTTGCTTTAGTTTTAAATCCAACATCTTCCAATCCATCATGTTCCGGTGTATGTGATGGTAGCGCAACGGCTAATGCTTCGGGTGGAGATGGAACCTACACCTATTCCTGGTTCAATCAACCTTCGGGAACCCCGCTTGGTCAGGCTACCGATCCGGTTATTGGATTATGCGATGGATCGTATTCTGTTACCGTAACAGATGGCGCAGGATGTACTGCAACGGCAAGTTATACACTAACCGATCCGGTTACAGTTACAGCAACAGCAACAGCAACAACTTCCAATTGCGGAATTTGTGATGGAACAACAACAGTTGTAGTTTCCGGAGGAACACCGCCTTACACCATTGTTTGGATCGATGCAACCACACTTAATCCAACAGGAAACACAGGATTAACAGCAACCAATGTTTGTTCAGGAAGTTATTTTGCAATGATCACTGATGCTAATGGTTGTATTATCAATTCGAATACAGTGGCGGTAACGGATAATGTAATTATTACAGCATCCGGAAATGGAATTAATCCTTCGTGTTTCGGATTCTGCAATGGAGTTATTGATATCACTGTAGCAGGAGGAACACCTCCCTACACGTTTGCATGGTTCGATCAGGTAACCAATTTACCAATCGGACAAAGCACTGAAGATGCTGTTGGTTTATGTGAAGGAACCTATTATGTAGATATCACCGATGTGAATGGTTGTTCACCCGCACCCATTGTAATTACATTAACAGAACCAAACCTTTTAACGCTAACAGCAACAGGTACCAATCCAACGTGTTTTGGAGTTTGTAACGGAATAGGAAATGCCAATCCTTCAGGAGGAACTGCTCCTTATTCCTATGCATGGGTTGATCAATCTACCGGCACAACAGTTTCAACTGTACAAAATCCGAACAATTTGTGCGAGGGTTGTTATGCGTTAACCGTAACGGATGCCAATGGATGTACGGCAGGACCCGTAACAATCGATCTTATTGCTCCGCCTGCCATGAATGTTTCTCTCAGCAGCACCAACGCAACTTGTTTTAATGTCTGCAATGGAACAGCAACAGTTACGGTTACGGGCGGACTCGCACCTATCAGCGTTACATGGTCGTCGAGCGCCAATACAGGAACAACAGAAAATGGTTTATGCGACGGGAATTATACAGTTACCGTTACAGATGCAACCGGATGTAGTTCAACACCACTTAATTTTACAATTACAGAACCAACACAATTAACCGCTGCTACTACAGGCGGAACTTTATTGTGCTTTGGTGATTGTAACGGATCAGCTTCTGTTACTGCCAATGGTGGTACATCACCTTATTCCTATCAATGGTCAGCCGGTGCGGGGAATCAAACAACACCCGTAGCATCTTCATTGTGTGCCGGAACCTATAGTGTTGTCGTTACCGATGCGAATGGATGTACGGCCGGTCCTTTGAATGCAACACTTACTCAACCTACGCAATTAACAGCCAATTTAAGTTCAACCAATGCACAATGTTCAGGTGTGTGTGATGGAACGGCAACCGTGAATGCTGCAGGTGGAACAGCTCCATACACGTTTGGATGGAATGATGCATTAAATCAAAATACGGCAACCGCAATTTCACTTTGTGCAGGAGCTTATTCTGTAACGGTAACAGATGCCAACGGATGTGTTTTAAATCCTCCGGCAGTAACCATTACCGAACCATCGGTATTATCTGTATCGGCAACTTCTGTTTCTACCTTGTGTAATGCATCCTGCGATGGAACGGCAACTGTAAGTGTTTCCGGAGGAACAGCACCATTTACCGTTTTGTGGGATGATCCTGCTGCGCAAAGTACACTTACTGCCAATTCACTTTGTGCCGGAACTTACAATGTACAGGTTACGGATGCGAATGGTTGTTCTGGCAATGCAAGTGTTACCGTTAACGAACCAACAGCGCTCGATGCAACACTGAGTTCAACATTGGCTACCTGCTCTGTGTGCGACGGAACAGCAACTGTAAATCCAAGCGGTGGAACTGCACCATATACCGTGCAATGGGATGCTGCTGCGGCCAATCAGGTGACAACAACCGCAAATTCACTATGTGCAGGTCCATACAATGTTACGGTAACGGATAATAATAACTGTGTAGCGGTATTTACGGCAGCAGTAAGTAATATTAATGGGGAAACATTAACGCTTACTTCTACCGATGTTAGTTGTTTTGGTTCTTGCAATGGAAGTGTTGATGTAACATTTAATTGCCTGGATCCGGTCTGTACCATTTTGTGGAATGATCCTTCCGCTTCAACCAGCAACACCGTTAACAATCTTTGCGCCGGGACATATGCGGTTTCGGTGACCAATAACACCGGTTGTATTACAGTAGCCACAGTTGATGTAAACGAACCTGCATTATTACAAGCGAATGCTACTTCTACCGATGTGTTGTGTTTTGGAAATTGTAACGGAACAGGAACAGTAACTCCAAGTGGCGGAACAGCTCCTTATACAGTGCAATGGAATGCGGCTGCTGCGAATCAAACAACATCAACGGCTTTTAATTTATGCACCGGAAATTATTCTGTAGTAGTAACAGATGCTAATGGTTGTACTGCGAACGATAATGTTAGCATCAGTGAACCCACGCCATTATCTGCAACAACTTCATTTGCGGATGCAAGTTGTAATTCGGTTTGTGATGGAACAGGAACTGCATTTCCTTCAGGAGGAACTGCACCTTTTTCGTATCAATGGGATGATCCGGCAAATCAAACTACACAACAAGCTTCCGGTTTATGTGCAGGTCAGTATGTGGTCACCGTTTTCGATGCCAATGGTTGTACGTTTATTCCGGCACAGATTTCAATTGACGAGCCAGACGCAATACTTGTTTCGGTAAGTGCAACTTCATTAAACTGTTTTGGCGATTGCAATGGAACGGCAACAGCAAATGTAAGTGGTGGAACAGCGCCTTATTCTTATTCTTGGAATGATCCGTTAAACCAAACCACAGCGCTTGCAAATAATTTGTGCAGCGGATCGTATGATGTAACTATTACCGATGTAAATGGGTGTCTGGGTGGACCAGCATCTGTAACGCTTGCGGCTCCTTCGCAAATTACAGCAACGTTTACTACTTCATCACCACAGTGTAATGGAGATTGTAACGGAAGTATTGTTGCGAACGTAAATGGAGGAACATTACCTTACACATTGCAATGGAATGATCCTGCCTCTTCCAGCACTTCTACCGTTGTAAATTTATGTGCAGGAAATTATTTACTCTCGGTCACTGATGCGAATGGTTGTAATTCTAATTTATCGGCGAGTATAACTGCGCCTGCATCATTAAATCTTCAATTAAGTTCTACCAACAGTTCTTGTTTTAATGCCTGCAACGGAACAGTTAGTTCGAATCCTACAGGAGGAACTGCTCCTTATACTTTTAGTTGGAGTAATGGTGGAAATACGAATAGTATTAATGGATTGTGTCCGGGTGTTTATTCCGTTACTGTTACCGATGCAAATGGTTGTACGGATAATGGAAGCAGAAACATTACAGAACCAAGCGAAATAATTTTAAGTTCCGGAAACGCACCGGCTTCATGTGGGGTGTGTAATGGAACGGTTTCAGTATCTCCTTCGGGAGGAGTACCTGGATATTCGTATCAATGGTCAGCTAATGCTGCCAATCAAACAACACAATCTGCCGGAAATTTGTGCGCGGGGATTTATACAGTAACCGTAACCGATGCTTCCGGATGTTCAACTAATACCGCTGTTGCCTTAAGCAATATTAATGGCGAAACATTAACGATGTCGACCACCGATGCAAGTTGTTTTGAAGTGTGTGATGGTAACGCTACCGGAACAACGGCTTGTAATAATGGACCATGTGCTTTTACCTGGTTTGATGGAACAACAGGCTTAGGCATTGGCCAATCTACAGCAACAGCAATCGGACTTTGCGCCGGCGATTATATTTTGCAATTATCCAATCAACCAGGTTGTATCACTTTTGGAAATGTAACGATTGATGAACCTACAGAAATCATTTCCAATTTTATAGTAACGGATCCATCCTGTAACGCCAGTTGCAACGGATCGATTACAATTAGTCCAAGCGGCGGTACAGGTCCATACACACAGCAATGGGATGCAGCAGCAGGTAATTCAACCAATGCAACTGTAAACGGATTATGCGCCGGTGATTATATTGTTACCATGTCGGACGCCACCGGTTGTAGCAGAAACGACACCATTACTTTAACCGCCCCAATACTGTTATCCGTTACATCTTCGGCCAACGATGTTTTATGTAATGGCGATTGTAATGGGATTGCCAATTCTTCCATTTCAGGAGGAACCTTGCCCTATACAATTTCGTGGAATGATCCTTCATCGCAATCGACCAGTTCTGCTATTGGACTTTGCGCAGGATCTTATTCAGTAACTGTGACTGATGCGAGTGGATGTACATCAACCTCGAGTGTTACCATTAACGAGCCAACAGCGTTGAGCGCGAGCACAAGTTCGACCGACAATACCTGTTTTGGAGATTGTTCTGGAACGGCAACGGCAACCGTAAACGGTGGTACATCACCTTATTCATTCTTGTGGGACGATCCTTCTGCTCAAAACACATCCACTGCAAATGGATTATGTGCCGGAACGTATTCTGTGATTATTGGAGACGCTTCCAACTGTACAATTGCACCATTAACGGTAACAATAAATAATCCGGCGCAAGTTGATTTTACAGTAACATCCACCGATGTGAGTTGTAATGGTGCATGCAGCGGATCTATTACGGTTGTTCCTTCGGGAGGTAACGGCGTTTATTTAGTTTCTGTAGATGGAGGAGCAACATTTCAAAATGCAACTGTGTTCAACTCACTTTGTGCAGGAGCTTATTCGGTAATCGTAATGGATGGAAATAATTGCAGTTCAAATGCTCAAAATGTAAACATCAATGAACCGACAGCATTAACTGCTTCCACTTCATTTTTCCCTGCCGATTGCAATGTAAATAATGGAGCAGCTACTATTAATCCAAGTGGTGGTACTCCAAATTACTCCATTGTTTGGTTTGATGCCTTGTTAAATCCATTGGGACAAACAACGAACACGGCCATTAATGTTGGAGCAGGAATTTATATTGCAGAAGTAACCGATGCCAATGGCTGTACAGATCAGTTTCCTGTAACGGTAAATAACACCGTTTCTCCACAAGCCACTGCAGTGATAACAAACGTAAGTTGTAACGCAAACTTTAATGGTGCAATCGATGCAACACCCGTTTCCGGAACGGCGCCATATTCTTATTTATGGTTCCCGGGCGGACAAACGGCTGAAGATATTTCATCACTCTGTGCAGGTGGATATATGCTACAAATTACCGACGCTAATGGTTGTATCGGATTTTCTAATTTTTCTGTTACAGAACCAAGCGCATTACAAGCCGCATTTGTTGTTACAGATGCAGCATGCGGACAATGCAACGGAACAATCGCAGCAACTGCAAATGGTGGAACAGGAAGTTATTCGTTCGACTGGAGTAATGGTCAAACCGGAACAACGGCTACGGGATTATGTGCAGGTGCATATATGGTTCAGGTAACCGATAACTCCGGTTGCTCACAAACATTTAATACGGGATTAAATAATATTGGTGGTCCTACCGGTGAAAACATAACGCAAACAAACGTTTCCTGTTTTGGATTGTGTGATGGTGATGCCAGTGTTTCTCCTATAGGAGGAACTGCTCCATATTCCTATTACTGGATTCATGATGGATCCACAACGAATGCTATTTCTAATCTGTGTGCAGGTACTTATTTCCTTGAAGTAACCGATACCAATGGTTGTGTTCGGGTAACAGATGTAACGATTACGGAACCGGTACAATTATCGGATAGTGTTGTTGTATTCCCTGCAACTTGTGGATTGTGCGATGGAACATTAAGCGTATTTGTGCAAGGTGGAACGGCACCATTCAATTATCAGTGGGATGCAGCTGCCGGAGGTGCAACAACTTCTCTGGTTTCTAATTTATGCCAGGGAATTTATAATGTAACAGTGACCGATGGGAACGGTTGTTCAACTACGATAGTAAATACCGTAAATGGAAATAATGCACCGCAATTAACACTGAGTAATACCGATGTTACTTGTCAGGGTAATTGCGATGGAACTTCTGCTGTGGTCATAAATGGAGGAACAGCACCCTATACACAAGATTGGTTAACCAATGCAGGAGTAAGTACTGGTCAATCCGGAACCAGCGCCTCCAATTTCTGCGCAGGCGATTATATTCTGGAAGTAACCGATGCAGCAGGTTGTATTGCTTTTGCTCCGTTTACCTTATCCGAACCAGATAGTTTATTATTCAGTTTGCCATTTACCCAATCTCCATCTTGCTTTAACACCTGTGATGGAATTGCAGTGGCCATTGTAATTGAAGGAACATTGCCTTATGGGTTTAGCTGGAACGATCCTTCTTCGCAAACTACTGCAACTGCAATTAATATGTGTGCCGGTTCGTATGTAGTTACAGTGACCGATGGCAATGGATGTACATCCACTCAATCTGTAACTGTAGATGCGCCATTGGCAATCACCTTGTTGTTGGATAGCACAGATGCATCCTGTTCTACAGTAGCAGATGGTGCTATTAATGCAACACCATCCGGTGGAGCAGGCGGATTTATTTTTAGCTGGACAGGTCCGAACGGATTTACAGCGAACACCGAAGATTTGACCAATATTTTTTCCGGAACGTATTTTATTACCGTTACAGATGCAAACGGTTGTTCACTTAAAGATTCCATTGTAGTAGGAGCTATTTTGGTAGTGGATGCCAATGCAGGAAACGATACTTCATTATGTATGAATAATGTTACCGGAATTACACTTACCGGCTCCGGTGGCGTAACCTATGAATGGTATGATTTGGCAGGTAATTTATTAAGCAGTTCAAATGTGCTTAACGTAACACCATTAGGAGGAACAACCTCCTACATTTTAGTTGCAAATAATAGTGGATGCTTAGATCGCGATACCGTGGATGTATCGGTTAATCCATTGCCGTTTGTAAGCGCCGGACCCGATGTAGATATTATTTTAAATACTTCAACTGTTATTGGTGGAAGTCCAACCACCTCTGCCACGAATACAGTAGTGTGGGTACCTTCTGTTGGATTAGACGATTCAACCGCATTTAATCCAAATGCAAGTCCTGATTCAAGCACAACGTATATTGTTTATGCCACCGATCTCAATGGTTGCGTAAATAGCGATACCATGCGCGTGCAGGTGTTCCCCGACATTTCTTTCCCTAATGGGTTTTCACCAAATGGTGATGGAACCAATGATGTTTGGGTCATCGATTTTATAGATATGTTCCCCGACTGTCAGGTAGAAGTGTATAATCGTTGGGGACAATTACTTTTCCTTTCGGTAGGTTACCATACACCTTGGGATGGCACTTACAACAATCAACCTGTTCCGGTGGGGACTTATTATTACATCATTAATCTGAATCATCCATTATATCCGGATGCGTTCACTGGACCATTAACTGTATTACGATAGATGATGAGAAGAATTTTTATATTTCTGTTTCTGCTGAGTGCCTTCACAAGTGATGCGCAACATCATCCGATGTTCAGTCAGTATTTTTTCAATGATTTTTTCATTAATCCTGCAGTGGCCGGAAGTCATGAATGGTATGATGTAAGAAGCAACCACCGCTATCAATGGGTGGGATTGACCGATGCGCCTCGTACATTCACATTAAGTGCATATGGTCCGAATAAAAAAATGAATATGGGTTATGGTGGCGTTGTATTTACGGACAATGTTGGTCCTACCCGCCGAACCGGATTTAATTTTTCTTATGCGTATCACTTAAAGTTGAAAGAAGATTTAAAATTGTCATTTGGAGTTTCAGCAGGTATGCTGCAGTTTATGATTGATGGTCATAAAATCACCACGCATGATCCGGGTGATGCAGTTATTAGCAATGGACTGCAATGGTCGATGGAGTTCGATGCACAATTCGGGTTTTATTTGTATTCGAAAAAATGGTTTGTGGGGGGAGTTGTTCCTCAATTATTGCACAACAAACTTTATTTCTTTTCCAATCAACTCACCACCGGATCGTATTTATTGTACCACTACAATTTAATGGGGGGATATAAATTCGACTTAAATGAGGACTTCCAGTTAGAACCAACCTTCCTTGTGAAATACGTAAAACCTATTCCCGTTCAGCTCGATTTAATGGCTCGCTTAATTTATAAAGATGAGGTATGGTTAGGGGCATCTTACCGAACAATGGATGCCGTTTCTATTATGGCAGGATACAAATACAAGAATTATCTGAGTATTGGATATGCTTATGATATTACCACTTCCAACATTAAAAATTATTCTTCAGGAACGCATGAGTTGATGTTGGGAATCCGATTTGTTCGCCGGCAGAAAGAATCAAAATCGAAACTCTGATTATTCGCGAATCAGTTTTTTTCTGATTAGTCCGTTGGGTGTTACAATTTCCAAAATGTAAACCGAAGCGGGCATTTCTTCGAAATGAAGTTCGGCGTTTATTTTTTCCGACTTCAGTAATCGACCGTTTAAATCATACAAATTGGCAATCGAATTTGCTGCACCGGTTATATAAACCAATCCATCGGAAGGATTCGGATAAATTTGAATTTCATCTGGCGAATTATCATTTATTCCTACTGTTGCCAAATTAATCGTAAAACTTAAGGTGTCCGTAAAACAGGAATTGCTCACTTGTTGAATAACAGTATAGGTTCCAATTGTTCCAAAATCGTGAACCAGTGGCGAGCCATAATAGGTATTCCCATTGATGATCCATAAATAGGAATCTGCATCTGTAGATTGGTTATTTAATTCGATGGTAGTTGCATTTAATTGTGAAATTGTAAATGCTGGATGAGGGTGATCAATGGCAACATTCCATGTGTCGAGACTATCAAACACTACATCATAAGCCACTTGCTGTAAGAAACTGGCTACGGGCGTACTTAATCCGGAGGTATAAGATAAGCCTACGGGACTTTTTTGAAACAGGGTTGAATAAAAAACACAAGCAGTTAAATAAGTTCCTTCAATACTGGGATGAGAATTATCGGCTTGATACAAATTGATGGTACTATCTAATTCACGACAACGTTTCCATGCTTCACCGGCTGGTGCCACACTTGCATGGTTGAGGTCGCCCATTTCTACATAACTATAGCGTAATCGCGATTGCATACCATCGAAGGTGCATAAAATGGGGTAGAATGCACAATTGCTCTGATCGCCGTATTTTCTTCCCCAGGTCATGTAAAACACAGTCTCAGCACAGGAATCTGCCACGTGAATGAGACTATCCAGCATATGTGCATAGGGATAGGTGTCGCTCTCAACTTGTGCAGGGGGAAAAGAGGGCATTTGACTTTGTTCCTGCAACACAACAAAATCCCAATTCCCCTGTGCAATTTTTGCAAGAGAAGTCGCATTGGTTGAGTGGCCCTGAAAGGTATATCCGCCTGGAGCATTCATGTCCGTATACACCGTATCTCCTCCCGACAGTGCAAGATTACTAAAGGTGAGAGGAAGATTATTTACTTGTGTATAGGAGTTGCCCAGAAATAAAACGCGTTTGGTTTGAGCATGGAGTTGTAATGTGCAGGACAATACCAGTAAAAGAAAAATGAAACGTGACATGAAAATGTTTTTTTTCAAAACGGATTAAGAATCCAGGGGTTGCTTTTAAAAAACGGAGTAGAATTGGAAACCCAACTTCAGTAAAGAAAATTATTATAGGGATAACGAACAGCAAAAATTTCCTTTACCATTTCGTACATCACTTCCCTTAACTCTTCGAGATTAATTCTTTTCTCTGCAGAAATAAATACCACCTGGTTAGGCGACATCCGCGACATCCAGCTTCGTTTCAATTCTTCCAACGAAACATTTTCACGGGTGATGGGACTCAGGTCTCCTTCTTCTTTTTCAATATGACGATAAGCGTCTATTTTATTAAAAACAACTATGGTAGGTTTATCCAGCGCGCCAATATCTTTTAAGGTTTCATTAACCACTGCATAATGTTCCTCAAAATTCGGATGCGAAATATCGATGACATGAACCAACAAATCAGCCTCCCTCACTTCATCAAGAGTGCTTTTGAATGATTCAATGAGTTGAGTAGGTAATTTGCGAATAAACCCAACCGTATCCGTCAACAAAAACGGAAGATTACCTAAAACAATTTTACGTACCGTAGTATCGAGTGTTGCAAACAGTTTGTTTTCTGCAAACACATCCGATTTACTCAGTAAATTCATAAGTGTGGATTTCCCGACATTGGTATATCCTACCAGCGAAACGCGAACAAGTTGACCACGATTGCTTCGTTGCGTAGCCATTTGTTTATCGATTTCTTTCAGTTGTTCTTTCAGCTTCGAAATTTTATCCTGAATAATACGACGGTCCGTTTCAATTTGCGATTCACCCGGACCACGCATTCCAATTCCGCCTTTCTGACGCTCAAGGTGGGTCCACATTCGGGTTAATCGCGGAAGCAGATATTGGTATTGTGCCAGTTCAACCTGCGTCTTTGCATGAGCTGTTCGTGCACGCGAAGCAAAAATGTCGAGAATTAAATTGGTTCGGTCGAGAACCGGAATTTTAAGTTTGTCCTGAATGTTTTTTTGCTGACTGGGCGACAGTTCATCATCAAAAATCACCAGTTTTATTTCGTGTTCAATTACAAAATCGGCAATCTCTTGTAGTTTTCCGCTACCAATATAAGTACCGGGAACAGGAACATTCATTTTTTGTGTAAAGGTCTTAACAACTTTGGCTCCTGCCGTCTCGGCTAAAAAAGCTAATTCATCGAGGTATTCCTTCACCTGTAATTCATCCTGCCGGGGTGTAATTACCCCAACAAGAATGGTGGTTTCATCTTTACGTTGTTCAATCTTTGCCTCAATCATGGTTTTCTCAACTGCTCAATGTATTGGGCTACCGCCTCAATTTCATTATCTTCCAATACTCCTTTAAAGGGAGTCATACCCGGTTTTCCATAGGAAATAATCTGAATCCTCGAATCCATGTCCATGGTAGAAACACTTAAATCCTTCGCATTTCCTAATCCCAGTTTACCATCGTTACCGTGACAAATCGAACAGTTTTTTTCGAAAATCAGTTTACCGTCTGCTTTAGCATTCGGATCTTTTTTTTCGCCACAGGAAAAAATAAAAAGTACAGCAGCAGAAATAAAAAATATTCTTTTCATCAGAACCAGTTAGCAGATAATTCGGTGCGGAACGGCCATGGAATGGAAGCCAAAACAATCAGAATAACGATACCATACCAAATAAAATAACGACGATGTTTGGTGCTGTCGTGTTCTGCCGATTCTGCTCTTTTTCTTCCCATGGTGATTAAGATGAATGCTAAAGTCATCATTAAAATATGCTCAACGGTGAAAAAACGAAGCATAGAGTTCGACATCGTCTGACTCCCGAATTGAACTTTATTGGAAACGAAATATAAAATCACACCCACCAAAAACTGAATGTGAAAGAAAATCATTGCAAATAAATTCAACAGCTTATCTGTTTTTCGGTAACTCTTACCGAACCTCCATTTACTGAAGGCATTAAATACAGAAGCAACAATCAGAATAAGAACGATCCAGCGTAATCCGGAATGGGTATGTATTAACATGGCTTTGGGTTTTGAACAAAAGTATAAAAAGCTGGGCATCTTATCACTATCTCTCCGCTTGGTTTTCAATGACTTTTTCTTTTCGTTAAAATGGAATGATAATTGTGTATATTAGGCATACTAATTTTTGATTATGAAAAAACACATACTAATCACCGCATTAAGCGTTCTGGCGCTGAACGTTTTTGCCCAAAAGAAAATAGAAGTTCGCGAATCCAACGAAAAAATAGGAAACGGAAATAATAATGCCTTGAGCGTTATGATTTACGTAGAGGATGCAGATCTGGTAGAAAAAGCCTGGAAAAGTAAGTTGAAGGACATGGACGCGAAAGTTTCTACCAAGGATGGTATTTTCGGAGATGACGCCAAGCTTAAAGCGATGGGTCCGAATACCTTCGATGTGTATTCACGTGTTGAGGTGGTTAAAGGTGAGGGAATTAAATTGATTGTTGGGGTGGATTTAGGTGGGGCATTTTTGTCCTCTTCACAACATTCGGAACAATTCAAGGTATTCAAGGGAATTTTATACGAATTCGCAGTAAAAATCACGAAAGATAAAATCGGTGATGAACTTTCTGTTCAGGAAAAAGCCTTGGATAAACTGAATGATCAGCAAAAGGATCTCGAAAAGGAAAACAAGGACCTGAAAAACGATATTGAAGATTACAAGAAGAAAATCGCAGAGGCAGAAGATAAGATCAAAAAGAATGAGGAGAATCAAAAAACGAAAAAATCAGAAATTGAGGCTCAGCAAAAAGTGGTTGGTGGGGTAAAGGAGAAATTGAATGCCGTGAAATAATTTTTTCATCACTTTGTGATGCGCTAAGGAAGGGCTACATTTGTCGCTCTTCCTTTTTTTGTGTCCAGCGAAAACCAGAACTCCTCCAATCTTAAACTGCAGATTATTCTGCATGTAGTTGTATTTGTATGGGGTTTCACGGGTATTTTGGGGAATATCATTTCAGTTTCCGAAAACATTCTCGTTTGGTGGCGCATGCTCATTGCCTTTCCTGCCATGGGTTTGTTTCTGATAGCAAGTAGACGATCGATTCGTATTCCCACTCAACAATTGCTCAAAATTCTGGGTACGGGACTAATCATTGCTCTGCATTGGATCTTTTTTTACGGGGCCATCAAAATTTCCAATGTCTCCGTGGCGGTTTCGTGTATGGCCGTCAGCAGTTTTTTCACCGCGTTTCTACAACCGGTGTTTTTTAAGACCCGGCTCATTCGCTATGAGATTTATCTCGGTATAGGTGTTATTGCCGGAGTGGCCATTTTGATGGGGGTAGAAAGTAGTTCCGCAATGGGATTTGTGTGGGGACTTATATCCGCTTTTTTTGCGGCTTTGTTTACGGTGATCAATGCCGGATTTGTGAAGAAAACAGATTCTGCCGTGATTTCCTTTTATGAAATGATCGGTGGCTTTTTGGGTATTAGTATTTACAATTTAATCATCGGGAATCTAAACATTTCAAACCTTGCATTAAGCAACGACGATCTTGTTTACCTGCTCATTCTGGGAATACTGTGCACGGCCATTCCATTTATAGTATCCGTTTGGGTCATGAAAAAATTATCACCCTATACTGTTTCTATTTCCGTTAACCTCGAACCCATCTATACCATCATTTTAGCCATTCTGATCTGGCCCGAAAAAGAAACGATGTCGCCCGGATTCTACATCGGATCCTGCATCATATTGCTTACGGTGGTGGTCAACGGGATTTTAAAAGCCAGAAAGCCCCAATAAAACCTTTCAGCAGTTTAGCCATCCGCTTATCCCGAAGCGCTTTGTTTGTATCGGTTTAGTGTTATTTTTGTTTTACTAAGAATCGACTATGAGGAATTTCTTTTTATTCGCTTTGTTGTGCTTTACAGTTTCCATCCGTGCACAGGAACTGGTGCCGGTTAATGGTCCACATCAAAATGCAGCATCCTTCTACTGTTTTACCAATGCCGTATTGCATATTGCTCCCGGAAAATCGGTTGAAAACGGAACCTTAATCATCAAGGAAGGAAAAATTATTGCAGCAGGTACGGGTATTGCTGTCCCTAAAGGAGCAGTGGTGGTTGACCTCAAAGGCAAACATGTTTATCCCTCTTTTGTCGATTTATATGCATCCTACGGAATGCCCGAAAACAAAGGCAACAATCAACCATTTAGAGGAGGAGCTCCACAATATGAAAGTTCGAAAAAGGGGGCTTATTACTGGAATGAATCCATCCACCCAGAAACACGTGCCGCAGAAATATTTTCGGTGGATGCCAAGAGCGCGGGTGAATATCGTTCGTTGGGATTTGGAGCGGTGTTGACGCATGGAAAAGATGGGATTGCACGTGGTACTTCAACTTTCGTTTTGCTGGGAGAAAAGCGGGATAATGAAATGTTGCTGATTCCGGATGCCGCTCAAAATTTTTCATTTCGAAAAGGAAGTAGTCAGCAAATTTACCCGCAATCGCTCATGGGAGGAATTGCCTTGCTCACGCAGTTTTATCACGATGCAAAATGGTACGCCTCTCTAAAAAGTAAAAAAGAAGAAAATTTATCACTCAAAGCTTTTCTTCAACAGAAAGACCTTCCCGCTATTTTCGATGCAGGAGATAAATTAAATATCCTTCGTGCGGATAAACTCGGCGATGCTTTCGGAATTCAGTATATCATGAAAGGTTCCGGAAAAGAATATCAACGACTGGCGGATATTAAATCCACTTCCGCTGCTTTAATCATTCCGCTAAATTTTCCCGATGCCTACGATGTAGAAGATGTTTATGAGGCGATGAATGTTTCGTTGGAAGACATGAAACATTGGGAGCTTGCACCCTGGAATCCTGCTGCAATTCAAAGTGCAGGAATTAAAATGGCGCTTACGCTTTCCGATTTAAAAGATAAAAAGGCATTTCTTACTAATCTTCGTAAAGCCATTAAATACGGATGGAATGAAGATGATGCCTTACGTGCGCTTACAACAACACCGGCTGAGTTAATCGGTGCAGAAAAATTAATGGGTACACTCGAGCCGGGTAAAATAGCCAACTTTATCATCTGCTCCGAATCCGTATTTTCAGAAAATTCGGTGATGTACCAGAACTGGATCGCAGGCGAAAAATTTGTTTTAGTTCCTGATGATGTGGTTGATGTCCGCGGCGATTATGATTTGAATATTCAAAATAATATTTACACTGTTAACGTAAAAGGGGATGTACGTTCACCACAGGCTTCAGTAAAAGTAGATACCACAGTGGTGAAAGCTAAAATTGCCGTTCAAAACAAAAATATTTCACTGGCATTTACGCTAAAGGACAAAAATTATAAAGGCGCTATTTTATTATCCGGGGTAATCAATTTCGATTCCGGAACCTGGGATGGTAATGCGCAATTACCCGATGGATCAATGGTGAAATGGAATGCCGTTCGGAAGTCAAAACTAAAAGAGGAACGAAAAGAGAATCAACAAAAAGATTCGCTTCAATTAGGTAAAGTATGGTATCCATTTATGGCTTATGGCAACGACACCATTCCCAAGGGTATTCCGGTATTGATAAAAAATACAACAGTCTGGACCAACGAAAGCGATGGTATTCTGAAAAATACCGATGTCCTGATTCGCGACGGAAAGATTTTTAAAGTGGGCAAGATATTGGATGTGGTCGACAAAAATACATGGGTTATTGATGGTACCGGTAAACATTTAACTTGTGGAATTATTGACGAGCATTCACACATCGCTATCAGTGGTGGCGTTAATGAAGGATCACATGCGGTTACTGCAGAAGTATCCATTGCTGATGTAGTTAATTCTGAAGATGTAAATATTTATCGTCAGTTAGCAGGTGGCGTTACAACCGCACAATTGCTTCACGGAAGTGCAAATCCTATTGGGGGAAGATCTGCTATAATCAAACTTCGCTGGGGTAAAACACCGGAAGAAATGAAAGTGGAAGGTGCGGATGGATTTATCAAGTTTGCGCTCGGAGAAAATGTGAAGCAGTCGAATTGGGGTGAACAATTTTCAACGCGATATCCGCAAACGCGAATGGGAGTTGAACAAACGTATTATGATGCCTTTTTCCGCGCTCGCCATTATGAGCAGGAAATGAAAAAACACGAGCACAGTGCAAAAGGAAAAAATCACAATGGTGAATTATTCCGTCGCGATATTCAATTGGATGTGTTGGTCGATATCCTCAATTCAAAACGATTCGTTACATGTCACAGTTACGTTCAGAGCGAAATCAATATGTTGATGAAAGTGGCCGATTCCATGGGCTTTCACATCAACACCTTTACTCATATTCTGGAAGGTTATAAAGTGGCCGATAAAATGAAACTCCACGGTGTTGCTGCTTCAACGTTTTCCGATTGGTGGGCTTACAAATATGAAGTGATGGAAGCAATTCCTTACAATGCTGCATTACTTGCTTCGATGGGTGTGCTTACGGGAATTAATTCAGATGATGCTGAAATGGCACGTCGACTAAATCAGGAAGCAGCCAAAGCGGTAAAGTATGGCGCAATGTCGGAAGAAGAGGCCTGGAAATTGGTCACGCTGAATCCTGCTAAAATGCTGCATCTCGATCACAAAATCGGAAGCGTTAAAGTAGGGAAAGAGGCTGATATCGTTTTATGGAGCGATTCACCGCTTTCGGTTTATGCCAAGGCAGAAAAAACCTTTATCGATGGCGTATGTTATTACGATCGCGAAAAAGAAGATTTAATGCGTGAACGCATTCAGGTTGAGCGTTTGCGTTTAATCAATAAAATGTTGCAGGCAAAATTGGGTGGAGCTCCTACGCAACGTGCAGGAAGAAGAGAGCGTGGATTGTACCACTGCGAAACAATGGAAGATTATAATCATGACTCAGAATAACAGCGCTATGAAACTAAAACTGATCATCGTATTTTTATTGTCCACCTCATTAAGTGGCTGGACCCAAAAACGATCTTTCCTTCTCATGGAGGGAACAGCTCATCTGGGAAATGGTGAAGTAATCAATCATTCACTTATTGGAGTGCGCGACGGAAAAATTGTACTGGTGGCTAATTCACTCGTTACACGTCCCAATCTAAGTGAGTTCGATACCGTAATTCAAATTCCCGGTAAACATGTGTATCCCGGATTCATCGCAACGGATGTTTCGTTGGGATTGGTCGAAGTAGAAAGTGTGCGCGCTACTGTTGATAATGCAGAGGCAGGTGAATACAATCCCAATGCAAGAACCTTAATCGCTTACAATACCGATTCAAAAATTATTCCTACCGTTCGGTCCAATGGTGTATTAATGGCGCAGGTTACACCACGAGGTGGAGTGGTTTCCGGATCATCTTCCATTATGAAGTTAAATGGATGGAATTGGGAGGACGCAGCCTATAAGGCGGATGATGGTATTCACGTTAACTGGCCCAGGAATTTTCAGCAAAGAGGTTGGTGGGCCGAACCTGCAGAAGGAAGCAAAAACGATAAATACCAAATGTCGATTAACGACATCAAAAAATTTTTCGAAGAAGCAAAAGCCAATTCAGAAGATGCTGTTTCTACCAATAAAGATCTGCGATTCGAAGCTATGCGTGGATTGTTTGATGGATCAAAAACCTTGTTTGTTCATGCCAACTTTGCACGCGAAATTGCCGACGCCGTGCAGTTTATGCGCGATATGAAAATCAAAAAAATGGTCATTGTAGGAGGTTACGATTCCTGGATGCTGACCGATCTGCTTCGTGAAAATAAAGTAGCCGTTATTCTTCGTCGCATTCACGAATTGCCTTTCCGTTCAGAAGATGATATCGATTTACCATTCAAAATTCCGGCTTTATTGCAAAAAGCAGGGGTGTTGTATTGCCTGGGAAATGCCGGAGATCAGGAGGCTGCTCAAACCCGAAATCTTCCGTTTTTGGCGGGGACCATCGTTCCTTATGGTGTGGAAAAAGAAATTGCCTTAATGAGTATCACACTAAATGCTGCAAAAATTTTGGGGATTGATAAATGGTGTGGTTCACTAGAACCCGGAAAAGAAGCTACACTCTTTATTTCCGATGGCGATGCACTGGATATGCGATCCAATAACGTGACGCATGCATGGATCAAAGGAGAAAAGGTGGATTTGAATAACATTCAAAAAGAACTTTATTCGAAGTATAAAACCAAATACGGCAAATAATTAATCCGGAAAATCCATGATCCGAATTTCCAATGAAATGGATCGCTTCATACAAACTTTTTCAATCACCCGGTGATAAGGAAGCAATTGTGTATCGATTTCGGGGGATGAGCTAAAAAACACGATGGAAGTAGTTTCTTTTGGGATTTGCTTTTCCATTTTCTCTACCATGTGCTCCACTTCATTTTCCTGCAAAAGATGGTCGTACCACGGAACGTTATCAGAGGCAGCTATCATGCCGAATTCGCCGGAGAAAATGTACAATGGAAAACCTTCGTGCTGGGCGGATTTTTCTACGTGTAAAATACGTTGACTAATATATCTCTCCCTGGCAGGAAGCATTTGAGAATCGCTTCGTTTGTTGGCGGAACAATAGGTGAGATAAATCCGCATTTATTTTTTTAAACGACGCTTTTTATAGGCCAGCACTCCCCACACAATGAGCAGGAGTAAAACCGACATTCCGATTGAGGTGTACAACCAGTTGATGCTATTCTTCAACACAATCACCAGAACGATTAAAAACAAAAAGATCGTTGCTACTTCATTCCAAAAACGCAGAAACATGCCATTATGTTTGTACTCGTCCTTTTGAAGCGATTTAAAAATAGCGTGACAATAAAAATGATAAGCAAAAAGTCCGCTAACCAAAGCAAGTTTAACATGGATAAAACCGTAGTGCAGCAATTCCGGATTCAGAAAGAACATGGTACTTCCAAAAATGGCGGTGAGGATCATTCCCGGCCAGGTAATACCGAACCAAAGAGGACGCTGAATTTTTTTCAGATAGGGTATAAGCACCTTTTTTTCTTCTTCAGAGGCTTCAAGGGCTTCGGTTTGATAAATGAATAAACGCACAATGTAAAACAGTCCCGCAAACCAGGTAACCATAAAAATAATGTGCAGGGCTTTTATTGCAGTGTAGTACTCCATCGGTTGCGACAAATGTAAAAAAATAAAGCGTCCTTATGTTGTTACTGCATCAGGCTTGGGTATCTTTGCAGTATCATGAAAACAAAAAATCCTTCCGCCAAACGCAGTAAAACGCCAAAAGATACCCTGGCCGTAACCACAAAAATCGTATTGCCCAACGATACGAATACCTTGGGAAATTTGTTTGGTGGACAATTACTCGCCTGGATGGATGAAATAGCCGCCATTTCGGCTCATCGTCATTGTAAACGGGTAGTGGTAACGGCATCCATCTCCAATGTTTCGTTCAATAGTCCCATTAAACACGCCGATATCGTAACACTCGAAGCCAAGGTTTCCCGGGCATTTACCAGCTCTATGGAAGTAGTGGTGGACGTATTTGTGGAAGATAATGTAACAGGAGTGCGTACAAAATGCAATGAGGCCATTTATACCTTTGTAGCGGTGGATCAAAACGGAGCTCCAATTGAAGTCCCCGAATTGATTCCGGAAACCGACGAAGAAATAAAACGATTCAACGGAGCATTGCGTCGCAGACAACTTTCATTAATTCTGGCAGGTAAAATGAGTCCGGATGAAGCGACAGAATTGCGCGCTTTATTTGTGAAAGATTAATGAAGCAATTCGTTTAATTGCTCAATAATTACATCTGTTTTTAATTCATTCATGCATTTAAAATGCGTTTTCGGGCATTGCTGAAAACCAATTTTAGAGCAGGGTCTGCAACCTAAAGATTTGTTCTCGATAATTCTGAAATTTTCTTTATTACCCGGCATATACGGATACATGCCAAATTCCGGAATGGTATTTCCCCAGATGGATATTATTTTTTGCTGAAAGGCCGCGGCAATATGCATCATTCCTGTATCGTGAGTGATTACGGCACGCGCTTGTTTAACAATAGAGGCCGAACCAAATAAATCGAACTTGCCACAGAGGTTGACGATTTTTCCGGGATCAATTTGTTCGAGTTGTTCACCGGTTAAAACATCTTCCGGACCACCGATAATTGCAATGGGCAGATTAATTTTAGAGCAAAGTTCTTCTAATTTTAAATAAGGTAAACGCTTGGTGGCATGTTGAGCACCAATAACCAATGCGATATATCCTTTTTGCAAAGCAAGAGGCAGTTGTTGCATGGAAATCTCTTTCGATGCCGGAATAAAAAAATCAAGTCCCTTTTGATCGTTTACAACACCTAAATGTTCCACCGTTTTTAAATAGCGGTCTACAATGTGTAGGTCGGGTAGACGGTTAATTTTTAGATTGACCATCATCCATTTTCGGATGTTGATTTTATTAAAACTTCTGGAGGGTTTTTTAAGTGCATTTTTTACCCGAAGACTCCGGATGTTATGATGCAGATCAATAATCAGATCATAGTTTTCATTTTTCAACTGCGGTATCACTTCTTCCACTTCGCGCTCAATAAAAATACAGCGGTCGATATTCGGATTTGCACTTACCACCTGGGCAAACGATTTTTTGGTAAGAAAATGAATCTCCGGTTTAGGGTTCAGGTGTTTTAAGCATCGCATCACCGGGGTGGTAAGTACAATGTCGCCTATAGAACTAAAGCGGATGATTAAAATCTTGCGAACCATGTTACGAATTAAATAAAAAAAACCCGGATGCTATTCCGGGCTTTTCTGTTCTGTATCGAAATACGATTATTGAGCTTCAGATTTAGTCACTGTACCATTGCTGTCTTTTGTCCACAATTCTTTAGTGCTTAAGCGGGTAATGGTTTCAGTATTCGAAATTCCTGAAATGGTGGTAGTAATAGTGGTTTTATCACCATTGAATTCCCAGGTTCCGGAAGCGGAAAGACTTCCTGAAGTGTAAGTAAAAGTTCCGTCCTTGTCAAACGTATAAGTTCCGTCGCTGGAACCTGCTGCTACAGTAGTTCCGTTTGAAGAAACATATTCAACAGGCTTCCAGGTACGGCTAATGCGGGCTTTAGCGCTGCGTAATGAGAAACCGGGACCATCTTCGTATTTATTACAAGAGGTAAGAGTAAGGGTCAGCATCATCATTGCTGCGAATCCCAATGCAAAAAGTTTTTTCATTTTTCTAGGTTTTGGACAAAAATAGAAATTTCGGGCAATGTCACCACCAGGTGATGAAAGAAAAAATTACCTCCTTAAAATTTTATCACCAAGTGATACTGATTTCGGGTATTTTTGTCCCATGTTTACCGATACCCACGCTCACCTATATGCCGAAGAATTCAATGAGGATCGCTCCGCCATGATTCGTCGTGCATTGGATGCCGGGGTAAATCGGTTTATGTTGCCCAATATCGATCAGGACAGCATTGCTCCTATGATGCATTTATGCGATGAATTCCCTGAGAATTGTTTTCCCATGATGGGTTTACATCCTTGTTCGGTAAACGAAGATTTTGAAGAGGTGTTAAAAGGGATGAAAAGTGATTTTTCGAAACGGAAATTTTACGGGGTTGGAGAGATTGGTATCGACTTGTATTGGGATAAAACCTTTATTGAGCAACAAAAAGAAGCGTTTAAGATGCAGTTGAACTGGGCGCTCGAACTGGAATTG
>JAIBBF010000036.1 GCA_019694795.1 Flavobacteriales bacterium
TAAAAAACAATAAGGAATATTCTCCCGGATAATAATAAAGAAAGAGTAGTGCTAATGCAGGACCCGCCACCGCACCCAGGGTATCCATTGAACGATGAAAACCAAAAACTTTTCCGTGATCTTTTTCTGAACTAACATCCGACAACATCGCGTCCCTTGCTCCTGTACGTATTCCCTTTCCTAACCGGTCCATGGTTCTTGCTCCGAAAATCCACCACACATTACTGAATAATCCAATAAGCGGTTTTGAAATGGCACTGAGGGAATATCCGATTTGTACAAAGGGCAAACGCTTTCCGGAGTGGTCGGACCAATTTCCAAAATAACCTTTGCTGAATCCTGCAACGGCTTCTGCAATTCCTTCTAAAACGCCAATCAGAATAATTGAAAATCCAATACTCTTTAAATACACCGGCATAATAGGGTATAACATTTCACTGGCCATGTCGGTAAAGAGACTGACCATTGAAAGTCGTATTACAATGGGGTGCAGGTATTTCATTGGACCGAAAATTAGTTAATATGGACTGATAATAATAACCCGGCTCAACAGATCTCTCTTAATAGTTAATAATTCGTTGCTTTTTGTGAATGATTTATTAATGTATCGGTAACGGGGACTCTAAGCTTAAGATGTATTTTTGTCCTGTTAAGCGAACATCCTACAGGAGTCTGTTAAAGATTGTCCGAAACCGCCCAAATTCTACTTGCTATGTATAGAACTATTTGGGTGTTGGTTTTCATTATTGTTGCTTCAATTCGTGCAGCGGCGCAAATTCCAACTTCTTGTCTCGAAATCCAAAGTCTTTTAGTGGATGCTTGTGTACCTGGTTCCGGTTGTACAAGCAATTTAAGTCCGAACTGTTCCTGCGAAGGCAAGAATGAAATGGTCCGGTTTATTACTGGTCCAAATCCCATTTCTATTTCCGATTTAAGTATCACCTGGCCGAATAATACGTTCTTAGGAATCAGTTCTCCAAATGCAGGCACTGCTACCTTGGTGGCCGATTTACAAGCGACGGTTTCATCACCATGTGGATTATTACTTGAGCCTCCTGGAGGAATAATTCCCGCTGGTAAAAAAGTATTATTGATTACCAGTACGGATATGTGCACATCGGCTAATTCGTTTGCATCGTTAGTGGATACGTTTTATGTGATTTTTCAGAATTCAGGAAATTTCCAGGGACATTTTGCCAATCACAACAATTCGGGAACACAAACACCAACTCCAACTGGTACACCTTCGCCACGTACTTTATCCATCGGGTTAATTTCAACGGGATGTTCGGATGTAGTAACCTACGATCGTGCTCAATTAATAAACATCAACGGATTGTATGGTGGCGCCTCTGCTTTAAATGATGGTGCACGTGTAGATTTTGATTTTGCAGGAAATCCCACTTATCTCAACAATGGTTGTATTGCACCGTTTGAGCCGACAAGCATTGAAGTTGCTGCTGCAGCAAATTCTGTTTGTGCGAATGATACCTTGCCGGTATCAGCAACAGTTATTGGTAGTAACGCGGGAGTGCAATGGTCGGGTGGTGCAGGTGTGTTTATCAATGGAAATTCGCTGAATGCATTTTATGTACCAGCAACTTCTGAATCCGGATCTATTCAATTGATTTGTTCTGTAGTAGGATCTTGTGGCGTATTAGTTAGCGATACAGTTGCGATTTCTGTTTTGCCATTACCACAAACTTCTATTTCAGCTTCTGGAAGTTTATCGTTTTGTCAGGGAAATTCAGTCCAGCTTTTTGCGAATGGTGCAAATAGTTATGTGTGGACAGGCGGTAGCACGGCAACCCAGATTTCGGTGAACCAAAGTGCGTGGTATGTTTTGTCCGGCAGTAACTCCTGCGGAACAACCCTGGATTCTGTTGAAGTAATCGTCTTTTCTAACCCCATTATCAATTTCACTGCTGTTTCTCCACTGTGTGAAAATGATTCGCCGGTTAATTTAGTGGCTAGTCCACCTGGTGGAATTTTTTCCGGTACCGGAGTTACGGCTTCACAATTTGATCCTTCCATTAGCGGAAGCGGGAATTTCACCATCAATTATTCCTTTACCGATAACAATAACTGTTCTTCTGCCGCTAGTATTTCTATATCGGTTGATCAACTTCCGGTAGTTTCAATCGCTAATCCCGGTAGCTTATGTTTAAATCAAGGTGCTGTTCAATTATCGGCATCTCCATCCGGTGGTGTTTGGAGTGGTAATGGAATTACCAATGTAAATCAAGGAACATTCAATCCTTCAATTGCAGGGATTGGTCAGACTCAAATTATTTATTCTGTAGATTCCGGTGCTTGCTCGAACAGTGACACGCTAATGATTTCTGTCGGTAATAGTTCAGTGGTGAATATTGATGTATTCGGACAACAATTGATTTGTACCGGAGAAAGTTTATCGGTGAATGCAATTGGAGGCGGGACAATTGTTTGGTCGGACGGAACCATTGGAAATGCAATTGTCATTTCTAATCCGGGAACTTATTATGCTGTGATAAATGGTGCTTGCGGAACAGATACTTCAGAAATTCTGATTGTAAATTTTGATAATGTAACTGCACAGTTTAATGCGTCTTCAACTTCTGGTACTGTTCCCTTTTCCATTCAATTTCAAAATCAAAGTAATGGAGCTATAAGTTATCAGTGGATATCGACTACTGGTAATACTTCCGTTCAAACTGACTTTACGGATACTTATTCCGATGCAGGTAGTTATGAAGTGATGTTGATTGCAACAAGTGCTGCGGGATGTAAAGACACAGCTGTGGGTATGATTAACGCGTATGATTCGGTTTATCTTTTTATTCCTAATGTTTTTTCACCCAATGGTGATTTGGTCAATGATGAATTTGAAATTTTAAGTTATGCACTTAAAACGTTGGAAGTTGTCATCTACAATCGATGGGGACAGGAAATCACCCGTTATGATGGCTTAAATAAAAACTGGAAAGGGGAGTCAACCAATGGGAATGAAGTCCCTGAAGGCACTTATTTTTATCTCCTTCGCTATATTGATGTTGCCGATCGTAGCATGGAGAAAAACGGAACAGTAACGCTGATTAAAACGAAGTAAAATGGATTTGCGTTTACTCATTCAGGAAAATAAATTATTTACGATTGGGGCTAGTCTTATGAAGAAGATTTTCCCAAGCGTAAAAACCGTTCAGGATTTTCAAAAGCGACTTCTTCGATTTTTTGTTTTATTGTTTTTCATTGGAATTTTAGTTTTTATTTCAAGTACAAAATTACTTGCACAGAGTGTGGTGGTGAGCGGATATTTTAATGCAGCTGATGTTAGAGATGAATGGACCGAATTATTGGTTGTTTCCGATAATGTGGACATGCGCAATTGGACCATTAGGGATAATAATGGGAATCAAGATTCGTGGCAAACGGCAGTTACATTTGCAAATGTTTCATTATGGTCGAATTTGAGGGCTGGAACAATTATTATACTTTATCACCGGGTAATAAACAGCTCAGGTGCAAGCTATACACAAGATGTGGATCCAGCAGATGGGTATTTACAATTACATTTGCAAAACACCTCTTATTTTTCCGGAGGTGATTTTGCTACATCTCCTTTTTGGAGCGGAAATTCTATGAGTATTGCCGGCCCTGGAGATATTGTTCAACTAAGAAATTCATCAGGTACACATATCCATGCGCTCGGACATCGTTCTACTGTTGGTGCCAATTGGACTGCCTTACCTTCTCCAAAATTAAATCATAAAAATTCTGCATCATCCGGTGATGCAATTTATGTTTGTCCGGGTAGTACTATTAATGATTACGGTACAAATACTCCTCAGGATGGAACAACTTATACAACGAAAAATGCAACAACATTGACTTTTGGTTTGCCCAATTCTTGTGGTGGTTCTAATACAATCAATTCTGATTTTTGGCGTTCTCTCCGTGAACCTGCTATTACCATGCAGACAACAACATCTTCCACAGCTCCAACTTATCCTGTGGCAGCGGCAACGTTTTTTTGGGATGTAGCCACCGATCCAAATCCTGCCGATAACACAGTAGGATATATGATTTTAAGAAATGCCAATACTACCTTCGATGCACCAACGGATGGAACAACCTATAGCGTTGGATATGTTTTTCCGGGTGGCGGAGAAATTATTGCTTTAATGGACAATCCGGGAGGAACTGTAACCAGTTATACAGATTACGGTGCGAATGATGCAGGAACCTATTGTTATCGGATTTATCCTTATCGATATTCTACCGATCAGCCCAATGGAAATAGTTATGATCTTGCCCGTGGTGTAGCGTATAATACCACCAATTACGTTACCGTAGTTTGCGGTACAAATCCATTACCCATTGAAATGATTCGCTTAGAAGCAAAGCAGGATGGAGGAAATGCATTGGTGCAATGGACCACCGCAACAGAAATGAATACGCATCATTTTAACATTGAAAAATCCAATGATGGAATTTTGTTTACCACCATTGGAAGAATAGCAGCAGCAGGAAATTCTGTTGTTCCGATTGATTATTCATTCTTAGATAATGAAGTTGAAAATGGAATAAGTTATTACCGGATTTCCACGATCGATTGGGATGGAAGTATTTCATTTTCACCCGTGGTGGCTTTGAATTACCACCAGGAAATGGCCATTGAAATTTTTCAGTCTTTCGATTTTATTCGCGTATTGGGAGTGGATGAATCCATGATTCATGTTTCACTGGTTTCTATTTCCGGACAAATCCTGTCTCAAACTTCAGGTGAAAAAAATATTTTGATGTCTACACAAAATATCCCGGATGGGATGTATTTGTTGTTCGCGGAATGCAATGGTTTCACCACTGTGAAAAAGTTGTTGGTACAACATTGAGGTAGATTCTTCATTTTTTTCTTTTTTCTAAATCAGTCTAGGTCGCTCAAAACTGACCATTTATGGTCAATTTCCAGGATTGTTAATAAAATTCCTTGAGGGGCCAGCCCTCCTTTTTTGCATTTCACGTAGAAATTCAGGCAACCTAAACCGTATTTTTCGTCTTTCATAAAACCAAAAGCACTAATCATGCGACACCTCTACACCCTGTTGATGATCCTGATTGTTCCAATTGCTGTGTATTCTCAAAGCACAGCCTCTGGCTGGACAACTCTCAAAGAAGAGAAAGGGATCAAAATTTCGTATAAATATGCCGATTGCGATTTTTCCAATGCGCCTGATGCTCAATGGATTCTATTGCGTTTTGAAAGCACATATGCACAAGATGTGTTGGTGGAGTATTCTCAATTTAAATGGTACAACGGAGTTTGCGGACTTTGCCAGGATGATCCGAATGGGGAAGCTCGTAAAGAAGTAAAAATTCCGGCCAATTCTAAGCGCGAAGGCTACTGCGATGCTGAATGCGATCGTGCGCTTCGTGTTTTTGTAAAGTTTACCGAATTCCAGACTCCGGATATTTTGACCAAGTTCGAAATTGAAGGAATCGTGGTTACTGTTTTAGAAAACTAATCGTCCGCTTATGAAAAATGTATTGACGCTTCGCTTCTTAATTTTCATGTTGTGCGGAATATTTTTCCGTAATGAAATTTCGGCACAGACATACACCATGTCAACAGCCAATAATGGAACTACCATCAACACCTGCTCCGGTACAGTTTATGATCCGGGAGGAACAGGTGCCTATGGGAATTCACAAAACATGACATTAACGTTTTGTCCTAGTTCACCAGGTCAGTTAATCTCCATCAATTTTACCACCTTCGATACAGAGTCAGGTTTCGACTTTGTAACTGTATTTGCAGGTATTGGTACGGGTGGTGCAACATTAATGGGACCATTATCCGGTGGACCTCAAACGCCCAATCCAAATCCTGTAGTTTCTAATGCTGCGAATGGATGTATTACCATTCGCTTTACCTCTGACGGTAGCGTAACGGATGTTGGATTTGTAGCATCGATATCATGTACTACAGCTCCATCCTGTACCGACGGAATTCAAAATGGACTTGAATCCGGTGTAGACTGTGGTGGATGTTCTACTTGTCCTCCATGTGCAGGCGCAGGGGCAAACAACGCTACTGTAACTGCCAGTTCAAATATTGTGAATCTTCCTTGCGGTGGTGGAAATGTGAATCTCTCTGCTGTTGGGGTTAGTACTCAGGTAGAGTTAGGAAGTAATTTTAACGGACAAACTCCAGGTCCGGGATGGTCGGTATCACCCGCGGGTGTATTTACTAATCCATGCGGTCCTGGTCCTAACGGTGCGCATATGTGGATGGGTAATACCACTGCAGCACCTCGTACACTACAAACAGCACAGCTCGATTTAAGTTGTGGCGGACAAATTTGTTTCTGGCTGCGATATGCCGTACAGGGTGGAACAGGGTCATGTGAAGGTCCTGATGAACCGGATGAAGGGGTAAATCTTCAATTCTCTACTAACTGTGGAGTTTCCTATTCTACAATCGCCTATTTCCATCCAAACGGAACAGTAATTGCCGCAAATCCAGGTACAAACACCCCATCTACCACCGGAAATACAGCATTTACTTCCTGGGCACAATATTGCTTTACAATTCCTGCAGGTGCAATGACGGATCATACCATTATTCAGTGGTACCAATCCGGATCTTCAGGAACATGTTGCGACCACTGGGGGATTGATGAAGTTGTAATTACTTCGAATTCTTGTACGCCATATTATTACGATTGGACACATGTTGCAGGTGCACCAAACTCAGCGAATGTTACTACCAACGTAACACAAACAACCACATTTACGGTTCACTATACCAATGGAATCAATGATACTGCAACAGCTAACGTTACAGTTGTAGTTGCTGGTCCTGGTACACCAACTGTAGCAACAACTACAGAGCCATGTTTAGGAACGAATCAAGGTTCTGCTACAATTACCGCAGTAGGTGGAACTCCTCCGTTTACTTATTCCATTGCTGGTCCTGTAAACAGTTCAAATGGTACAGGTGTATTTAATAATTTACCTCCCGGAAATTATACCGCTACTGTGGCAATGACCGGACCGGGATGTTCTTCAACAACGAATTTTACAATAGTCCCGGGTCCAACTTGTTGTACAACTACAGCAACAGGTACCAATATGCTTTGTAATGCATCCTGTACAGGAACTGCAACTGCAAATCCATCGGGCGGACAAGCTCCTTATAGTTTCTCCTGGGCTCAGGGTGGAACGCCTATTGGTCAGAATACGCAAACAGCTTCTAATTTATGCGCTGGCACCTATACGGTGACGGTTACAGATGCTACGGGTTGTACAGCTACTGCTTCTTATACAGTAACGCAACCAACAGCATTAACCGGATCTGCAACGCAGGTTGGTGTTACATGTTTTGGTCTATGTACCGGAAGTGTAACCGTAACTGCAAATGGCGGAACTCCGACCTATACTTACAGTATTGATGGTGGAGCGTTTCAAGCCGGAACCACTTTTAATGGATTATGTGCTGGTCCGCATATCGTCACCATTAAAGATGCTAACGGATGTACGACTACAGTAAATATTACTGTAACAACTCCAACTGCATTGTCTGGTTCAATTACTGCAAATATTCCTGCTACTTGCGGAGGAAGCAATGGTTCATTTACTGCTGCTGGTTCAGGAGGAACTTCTCCTTATCAGTATTCAATTAATGGAACAACCTTCCAGGCGAGTGGAACATTTGCATCCTTAGCACCCGGATCGTATACAGTCACTATTCGTGATGCGAATAACTGTACAACTACAATTCCTGTTACTATCACCAACCAGGGTGGACCAGTTGCTTCTGTTAACTCCATCACCAATGTGAGTTGTGCAGGTGGTGTAAATGGTCAGGTAATCATTAGTGGAGCAGGTGGAACTCCTCCATTATCCTACGATTTAAATCCAGGTCCTGGTCCGCAAGCTTCCAATACATTTAGCGGATTAGCAGCCGGAAATTATACAGTTGTAGTTTCTGATGCGAATAACTGTACCACCTCTGTTCCTGTTACCATTACTCAACCTACACAGTTGACATTTACTTCTGTTGTTGCGAATGTAACTTGTAACGGACAATGCAATGGTCAAATTACTATTACTGCAAATAATGCTACACCTCCATATCAATATTCGAGCAATGGTGGTTTATCTTTCCAACCATCGAATGTACTCGCCAACTTGTGTGCAGGTACAGTGAATGTTGTAGTTCGTGACGCAAACGGATGTTTGGCCAATGCCAACGTTGTAGTTACTCAACCCGCAGCATTAAATGCTACCTATACACCAGTTAATCCATTGTGTCAGGGTGTATGTAACGGACAAATAAATGTTGCTACGAATACAGGTGGTACACCAGCCTATCAATTCTCGGTTGATGGTGGTGCACTGCAATCATCTACCAACTTTTCAGGATTATGTGGTGGTCCGCACAGCATGATTATTCAAGATGCTAACGGATGTACTGCAACTGCAAATGTTACGCTGGTAGATCCTCCGGGTTATTCTATCGACACGGTATATACCGATCCTTCCAACTGCGGATTTAACGATGGAGGATTCCAGGTTATTGCTTCAGGTGGAAATTCACCTTATGTCTACGTGAATTTAACAGCAGGTATGAGTGATCCAAACGGAGAATTCTTAAACCTTGTAGCGGGTGCATACGAAATTCAGGTTACAGATGCATTAGGTTGTGTTGAAACCACCTTTGTAGGTATCAACGATATTCAAATGTCAGGACAATTCATTACTTCAACCGATCCAACTTGTCCTGGAATCTGTGATGGTTCTGTATCTACCATCGCAACAGGCGGATTTGGAACAATTACCTATGATTTGGATAATGGAGCACAAACACAACCAGGTTCCGGTGATTTTGTGGGATTATGTGATGGTGCACACGCTGTTGTGATGGTCGACCAGGGACAATGTGTTTATGTAGTACCATTTACATTAACTGCTCCGGGTCAGATTTTCTTTACATCAGCTACTACACCTGTAACATGTAACGGTGGAACAAATGGAACAATTTCTATTGGCGCACCAACAGGAGGAACTCCTCCTTTCCAATACAGTATAAATGGAGGAACAACTTACCAGGCATCACCGAATTTTGCGGGACTTGCAGCAGGTACTTACAATCTTTCTGTACAAGATGCAAATGGATGTTCTGCTACCGGAACTGCAACCATAACTCAACCAACTGCAGTTACATTCACAACCAACGTAACAGATCTTTCCTGTAATGGAAATAACACCGGTGTGATATTAATTGTGGCTGCCGGTGGTACACCAGGATATACATATTCCAATGACAACGGTGTAAGTTTTGGTCCAGGTTTATCCTTCTTTGGTTTAGCTGCCGGAACCTATAACGTAGTTGTAAAAGATAATGCAGGTTGTACAGTTACTAATCCTGTAGTTGTAAATCAACCTGCCGTATTAACTATTACTACAGTGGCGGATTCTGTCGATTGCAACGGATCATGTGATGGATCAATTACTGTTACCGGTGGTGGTGGAACAACTCCATATTTATATTCTCAGGATAATGGTGTTACCTTCTCAACGAATAATATCATCACCAATCTTTGTGCAGGAAGTTACAATGTTCAAATAAAAGATGATCTTGGTTGTACGGTAAATACAACTCAGGTAGTAGCAGAACCAACAGCAGTTTCTGCAACGGTTGCAACCGTAAATTCTACTTGCGGATTACCGAATGGATCCTTAACCATAACCGCTTCGAATGGAACGCCGGGTTATCAATATAGCATTGATGGCGGAACAACATTCCAAGCTTCATCCACATTTAATGCTTTAGCAGCTCAAACTTATAACATCGTTGTAGAAGATCAGTATGGTTGTCAATTCACCACCACTGCTACTGTAAACAACGATGCTTCTCCTGTAATTAATATTCTGATGCCAACTGATCCATTATGTAATGGAGATGCGAATGGTCAAATTGAAGTTACAGCAACTGGTGGTACAGGCGCACTGCAGTATAGTGTAGATGGAGGAGCGAATCAGTCATCCACCATTCTTACAGGATTGATGGCGGGTAATCATACTGTAGTTGTAACCGATGCAAACGGTTGTACAGATACTGATAACATTACCTTGAATGAACCTGCAGTTTTAAGTTTAAACGGAACTCCGGTTGATTTAACTTGCTTCAATGATTTTAGTGGTTCGGTTTCCATCACCGGTAACGGTGGTACAAGTCCGTATCAATATTCATTTGATGGAGGAACAACCTATGGGTCTTCTTCTTCAATGAACTTTATTGCCGCAGGAACCTATAATATTTCCATTCAGGATAACCATGGTTGTGTAGCCAATGCAACTGCTGTAGTTAATCAGCCAACACAATTGCAATTCCAAACTTTTGTAACGGTTAATGCTACTTGTAATGGAGTTTGCGATGGACAAGTTCAGGCTTTCCCTCAGGGTGGAACTGTGAGTGGTTTATATAATTTCAACTGGTCGGGTGGTATTGCAGGAAATTCTCAGGCAAGTGCTACAGGATTATGCGCAGGCACATACAATGTGATTATCACAGACGATAATGGTTGTATGATTGATAGCACATTTACGATTACAGAACCAAATCCTGTTGTAATTACCAATGTAATTGGAACGGATGCATTGTGTGCAGGAAGTTGTGATGGAACCATTACCATTACTGCTCCAACTGCAACACAATACAGTGTTGATGGTGGCGCTACGTTTGTTGCTTCCAATATTTTTAACGGATTGTGTTTAGGAAACTATGATATCATGGTTCAGGATGCAACCGGTTGTGAGGCTACAAGTAACATCACCATTTACGAACCACTTCCGCTTACTTTATCAGGTACACCTGATGCATTTATTTGTTATGCGGGAGACATGACGCTTTCTTCACTAGCACAGGGAGGAACCGCGCCATACAACTATTCATGGTCGAACGGTGTTAACCAGCAAAATCAAATTGTGAATCCAACAGTGCAAACCACTTACTCGGTTTCTGTAACTGATGCGAATGGATGTACAGCCGGACCTGTTTCTACTGTGGTAAGCGTAAGTCCATTGTTCTATGCTACCATTTCGCAAAACGATACTATTTGTCCGGGTGAATCTACCGTGTTAACCGCACAAGGATTCGATGGTCAACCAGCTTATGTTTACGAATGGAGTACCAACGATACTACAGCTTCAATCACCGTTACACCAACAGGTCCTACTACCTACACTATGGTAGCAAAAGATCAGTGTGGTGATTATGATACATTAACTGTGGTAGTTGATTTTTACACCATTCCACAAGTGAATTTATCAGCCGATAATTTAAATGGATGTTCACCGGTGAATGTCAATTTCACCAATACAACCCCTGCTGGCCAGGTTGGTTCTAACTGTACCTGGAATTTTGGAAATGGAACAACGGCTACCGGATGTGGTGCACAATCTGCAGTATATACTTTACCCGGATGTTATGATGTTTCACTTACTGTAACATCACCCGAAGGATGTGTTGGAGATACAACCTTGAGTAACTACATCTGCGTATTCGAAAATCCAATTGCAGACTTTACATGGAATCCATTACAACCTACCATTTTAGATTTCGTTGTAAACTTTAACGATCAATCGTATAATGCAGCGCAATGGAATTGGGATTTTGCATCATTGGGGACTTCTACCAATCAAAATCCTTCATTTGCATTTGCCAATCAAAATCCGGGTGATTATTTAGTATGTCTCGAAGTAACATCTCCTGATGGTTGTATAGATGATACATGTAAATACGTTACTATTTACGATGAGTATTTACTTTATGTGCCTAATGCATTTACACCCGATGGTGATGGAATCAACGATGAGTTCTTACCCATTGTAAATGGAGTGGATCCTGACAATTATGAATTCATGATTTTCGATCGTTGGGGTGAATTGATTTTCCAAACTGATGTAGTAGGAAAAGCATGGCCTGGAACATATAAAGCGAAAGATTGCCAGCAGGATGTTTATGTCTGGAAAATTAAAGCCAGAGATTTATTACGTGGCGATCAGAAAGTGTATTACGGACATGTATCTCTGTTGAGGTAACATAAAATGAGAGAAATAAAAAAGGCGACCAATCGGTCGCCTTTTTTTATAAATGAAAAAAAATTAAAGTTGTTTTAAAGCTTCCGGCAATTCATTTAATGGATGTGTTTTTCCGTCTAACGAAAAGTTTTCGAATCCCAAATGGAAAAACATTTTGTGTACATATTCCGGATGATTTTGCAGCAGACAAGTTAAAGTTCCTGTATAAACTCCGTCAACTTCATCAGAAAAAACCAATGTAGCTGATTCGCTGATTTCTGATGCTTTATTTAAAATAGATCGCAGTTCGGCAGGACTACATTTAATTTTAAATACAGTTACAGATTGAGTTCCGTTCTGACTAAAAGTTGTTTCCTTATGGTCCAACTGAATATCGATGGATTTGGTTTGTGCATTTGCCATTTGTACCGATCCGGCGAGGAGTAAGGCAAGGACACTAATTCTGATTTTTTTCATAACAAGGGGGTATTTATCAGATCAAAGACGATTTATTAGCAAAAGGGTTGCCATCCCGACCTGAAAGCCATTGGTTAATCTGAAATTTCACAACATTGTTAGGATTCTGTTAGCCTTTGCATTTCGGTGTTAAAAACCGATTTAGATTTAAGTGTTTATTTTTCAAGCTCATAAAATTTTGTAATCCCAAACGCAAAAAAATTCCCGTATTTGAACTAATATCAGGCAACCATTTTTTGCTCATACGGTCTTATATCTGACTTAATATGTCAGCAAATTATTGGCCCAATTTACTTGCTATGCGTAAACTTCTCTTCTCTGTTGTCCTTATAATCACACAAGTGATTGCCTATGCTCAAGGCCCCGGTTGTCCTGACATTATTGCTCCGCCGGACGTTACTTTGCCTTGTACCCAAGCTTGTACAACGTTAACCGCCACTCCTTTCCATGTGGGAAATACGTCAACATATACTGTTGCCAGTATTCCGTATGCTCCCATTTTGCCCTACAATCAGGCAGGTGGTAATACAATCGTTGTGGGTGGAGATGATGTTTACAGTTCGGTAATTAATTTGCCTTTTCCTTTTTGTTTTTATGGTAACTCTTATACGCAATGTGTAGTTGGTTCTAACGGAAATATTTGTTTTAATCCGGCTTTAGCAAATGGATATTGTCCGTGGTCATTCTCGGCAAACTGTCCGAATGCAGCACTTCCGCTAAATTCCATTTTCGGGATTTATATGGACTTATATTCGGCAATTTGTGGAACGGTTAAATGGCATTTAATTGGAGCAGCTCCTTGTCGTATTCTGGTAGTTAATTTTTATGAAGTTTGTCAATATAGCTGTACTTCAAGTTCAAAAACAACATCTCAAATGGTGTTGTATGAAACTACCAATGTAATTGAAGTTTATACTGAGAAAAAACAAATCTGTTCCTGGAATGGAGGTCGCGCTATTATCGGGATTCAAAATAATACCGGAGCAACTGGAATGGCTGCACCCGGAAGAAATTCAACACCAACCTGGACGCCTGCTGTTCCTGGTGAAGGATGGAGATTTACTCCTAACGGAGCTCCCATTTATAACGTAACATGGTGGCAGGGTGCTACACAAATTGGAACAGGTAACTCCGTTACTGTTTGTCCAACCGCAGCATCTACTACGTATACCGCACGTGCAACTTATACTCGTTGTGATGGTTTAGTCATTGTTGAGAATGATGATGTGGTGGTGAATCTATCTGCATTAAATCAACCCACCGTTACTCCAACAGCAGAAACGTGCGCAGGATACAATAATGGTTCTGTGATTATCGACAATGCAGTTGGTGCAGGTCCGTATACCGTTACCATTACCGGTCCCGCAAATCCGCCTGCAGTTACCGAACCTAACACCGTTGGTGGAACTGCCGTATTTAATAATCTTCCTGATGGAACCTATACCTACAATGTAGTAAGTGCAAATGGTTGTACTGCTACGGGAACATTTAGTATTAATCCAGGACCTCCGTGTTGTAGTGTTACTGCAGCAGGAACCAACGTAACATGTAATGGAGGTTCAACCGGAACAGTTAGTGCAAATCCAACAGGACAAGCTGGTTTTACGTATAACTGGAATACTACCCCTGCTCAAACCGGACAAACAGCTGTAAATGTTCCTGCTGGTACCTATACTGTAACCATGACGGATGCATCAGGTTGTGTAGCTACTGCAACAACTACCATTACTCAACCAACAGCTATCACTGCAACATTATCTCAAACAAACGTTACATGTAATGGACTCTGCAACGGAACCATCACCGTTAACGGTGCAACAGGTGGAACAGGTGCAATTCAATATTCTATTAATGGAGGCGCATTTCAGGCAGGAAATTCATTTAGCGGATTGTGTGCAGGTGCATATACTGTAGTAGTGCGCGATGCCAATAACTGTACACTCACATTAAATGCAACCATTACTCAGCCTGCAGCTTTAGTTGCATCTCAGCAAAGTGTAACACCTGCAACCTGTGGTGCAAACAATGGTTCATTAACAGCAACACAAACCGGAGGAACTTCTCCTTTTACTTATTCATTAAATGGTGGAGCTGCTCAAGCTTCTGCAACATTTAATTCTTTAGCGCCCGGTACCTATACCGTAACCGTAAGCGATGCGAATTCATGTACATCTACTGTTTCAATTACGGTATTAAATCAGCCAAGTCCGGTTGCTTCTATCGGATCGCAAACCAATGTTAGTTGTGCAGGTGGTGTAAACGGACAAGTAATTATTAATGCAACTGGTGGTACAGGTGGATTGCAGTACGATTTAAATCCGGGTCCTGGTCCGCAAGCTTCCAATACCTTCAGCGGATTATCTGCCGGTTCTTATACTGTAGTAGTTTCTGACGCGAATAACTGTACTACATCCGTACCGGTTACCATTACTTCACCAACGCAATTAACATTTACGCAAACACATACCAATGCATTATGTAACGGTCAATGCAACGGTTCAATTACTGTAACAGCAAACAATGCAACTCCTCCATATGAGTATTCATCAAATGGTGGATTAACATTCCAGGCTTCGAATATATTAGGTAGTCTCTGTGCAGGAACTTCGAACGTAGTAGTTAGAGATGCAAATGGATGTTTGGCAAACCAAAACGTGGTGATCACTCAGCCTGCTCCTTTAGCTGCAACTTATAATAGTACCAACCCCATTTGTAATGGAAGTTGCGATGGAACAATTACAGTTGCAACTTCTACAGGAGGAACACCCGCTTATCAGTTTTCTTTGGATGGCGCTGCATTTACATCTTCCACCAACTTCAGTGCACTTTGCGGAGGCGTTCACAATTTAATTATTCAGGATGCGAATGGATGTCAAACCCTAGGCACAGTAAACCTGATTAATCCTCCGGGTTATAATTTAGATACTGTATATACGGTTGAATCGAATTGCGGATTTAATAATGCTGCTTTCCAGGTTGTAGCTACAGGTGGTAATGCTCCTTATACCTACAATAATGTTACTGCAGGTATGACCGATCCCAATGGTGAATTCTTAAATATTACTTCGGGTGCCTATCAGGTGATCGCTACAGATGCATTAGGATGTCAGGAATCGATTTTCGTTGGAATCAGCGACGTGGAAATGGATGGACAATTAAACAACGTAACCGATGCATTATGTCCAGGTTCTTGTGATGGTACCGTTTCAACCATTGCTACCGGTGGATTCGGAACCATCTCCTACGATTTGGATAATGGTGGATTAGCACAATTTGGTTCAGGTGATTTTAACGGATTATGTGAAGGATCGCATGCGGTTGTAATGACCGACCAGGGATCGTGTTTGTATGTTGTTACATTTACAGTAAACGATCCGGATCCGATAGTATATTCCACTACCACTTCTGCTGCATCATGTGCAGGCGGTATTACAGGATCCATCACGTTCAGTGCTCCAACAGGAGGAACTGCACCTTATCAATACAGTGTTGACAATGGTGCAACTTTCCAGGCTTCGAATGTATTTAACGGACTTGCTGCTGGAACATACAATTTGATGGTACAAGATGCCAACAACTGTTTGCAGAGTGGAACAGCTACCATTTCTGAACCGACACCGGTAACCTTCACCAGTAGTCACACCGACTTAACTTGTTTCGGTAATAACTCCGGTACGATGATATTGGTAGCATCAGGAGGAACTACTCCATATCAATACAGTATTAACGGAGGTACAACTTATAGCGCTACATTCTCTTATTTTGGATTAGCAGCCAATACCTATAACATCTCAATTCAAGATGGTGCTGGTTGTATTACCACCGGTACAGTAACCATTGCGCAACCTGCAGTATTAACGGCCAGCTATACCACTACACCAACCTTGTGTAACGGTTCTTGCGACGGTACCATTACAGTGGATCCAAACGGAGGAACTGCTCCATATTTATTCTCATCGAATAATGGTGTGGTATTCCAAACCGATTCATTGTTAACCGGACTTTGCGTTGGTTCTTATCAGGTACAAATTAAAGATGCGAATAACTGTTTGGTTGGAGCGTCACAAACAATTACCGAACCAACTGCAGTAACTTATACCGTTGCCATTACTCCTTCCACTTGCGGAAATCCAAATGGTGCAATCACCATCACCGCAAACGGTGGTACTGGCACATTCCAGTATAGTATTGATAATGGAACTACCTTCCAGGCTTCAAATACATTCACAGGTTTAGCTGCCGGCAATTACACCGTTGTAGTTGAAGATGGTAATGCATGTAGTGAAACATCTGTTGAGGTTGTGCCGAATCAAAGTAATCCAAGTATTACATCATTATTCACCACTGATGTAAATTGTAATGCAGCTTGCGATGGACAAATTGATGTAACAGCTTCCGGCGGAACAGGTGCATTGAATTTCGATATTGGAGGTGCTGCTCAACTTTCAGGAACCTTTGCTGCAGTATGCGCCAACACGTATACAGTTACTGTAACAGATGCAAATGGGTGTACCGATTCGCAATCGGTTACCATTGCAGAACCAACTGCATTAACTTTAAATGCAACAGGTACAGATTTACTGTGTAACAATGATAATAGCGGATCCATTTCTCTTGCTGCTAATGGAGGTGTTACGCCTTATTTATACAGTTACGATAATGGTGCAACATTTAGTTCCTTAACAACACAATCGAATCTTGCTGCTGGAACTTATACGGTGTTCGTTCAGGATAATCATTCTTGTCAAACCCCTGCAGCACTCACCATCAATGAGCCAGCTGCATTAACAGTTGCATCACAAACTTCAACAGATGCAACATGTTTTGACGCATGCGACGGAACTGCTTCTGTAACTCCAACAGGTGGTACATCTTCAGGCTTGTACACTTATGGATGGAGTGGAGGCGTGGGTGGTCCTGCTCAAAGTGCTGTTGCAGGATTATGTGCAGGAACTTACACAGTAGATATCACTGATGATAATGCGTGTGTGCTAAGCACTGTATTTAATATTCTTCAACCTGCACAAGTTGTGATCAATAACTTCGTATCAACAGATCCTCTTTGTGCCGGTTCTTGTGATGGAACAATTACGGTTTCAGCAGGAGCAAATGTTACCGGATACAGCATCGATAACGGAGCAACATTCCAGGCATCTCCTTCCTTTACCGGATTATGCGCAGGTGTATACGATGTAGTTGCACAAGATGCGAATGGTTGTACCAATACACAAACCATTACCTTGAATGATCCAACACCGGTTGTACTGGATCCAATTGCCGATATTACCGTGTGCTCTGGTCACTCCGGTGTTCTTAGCTCAACCGTAAGTGGTGGCGCTGCTCCTTATAATGTGGTTTGGAATACGGGCGATACCGCACAATTCTATACGGTTTCTGCTACCGTTCAAACAACATTTACTGCAACCGCATACGATCAGAATGGATGTGCTTCTCAGCCGCAAACAGCAACGGTAAACGTTATTCCGAACTTTATTCCTACCACCTCCGGTGATGTGAATGTATGTCCGGGATCTCCTGCAACCATTACTGCAAGTGCAACTCTGGGTGTACCAAACTATCTCTTTATCTGGTTCTATGAAAACGATACATTGGTAGATTCACCAACGCTTACGTTTGTCCCTTCTGCTCCAACAACAGTTATGCTGGTAGCCGAAGATGCTTGTCCGAATCAGGATACGATCTATATCAATGTTGGATTCAATACTATTCCAACTCCAACCATGACGCCTAATCCTTCTTCTGGATGTGCTCCGCTTACGGTTGATTTCACCAATACAACTCCGCCTGCCATGTTAGGTGCAGATTGTTCCTGGAGTTTTGGAGATGGAAATTCGGCAGTGGGTTGTGGTGCGCAAACCAATACCTATACCACACCGGGATGTTATGATGTAACCATGACAGTAACATCACCCGAAGGGTGTATTGGTACGGCTACATTTACAGATGCAGTTTGTGTGTATGGCGATCCGATTGCAGATTTCTCATGGAATCCAACTCAACCTACCATTATCAATAGCGTTGTAAACTTCCAGGATGAGTCGATTGACGGAGGAACTTACAGTTGGGATTTTGCAGGATTAGGAACTTCTTCGCAACAAAATCCAAGCTTTAATTTCTTAAATGTATCACCGGGTGATTATGAAGTATGTTTAACCGTAACCTCACCTCATGGTTGTGTGGATGATACCTGTAAGTTTGTAACCATTTATGATGTGTTCACGCTTTACGTTCCGAATTCATTTACACCAGATGGTGATGGAATCAATGATGTGTTCCTGCCGATTATTTCCGGTGCAGATTTAGATCCGGATCATTTCGAGTTGATGATTTTCAATCGTTGGGGAGAATTGATTGTGAGCACACATTCCATGACTGCAGGTTGGGATGGAACTTATAAAGGAGTAATGTCGAAACAAGATGTTTACGTGTGGAAAATCCGCGCACGTGATGCCTTGGAAGGAATTGATAAAGAATTTGTAGGACATGTTACTTTATTAGTTGAATAAAGAATAAATAACAAAGCATAAAAAAAGCCCCGAAATTTTCGGGGCTTTTTTATTTATAAAAACAGCATGAATTACATTCCGATACATTCTTTCATCCCCGCGAGTAATAATACAATACCAATGCTGGTTAATCCGTACAGCGGAAAATTTAAGGCATCGGATTTATCAGAATGGAAAGCAATGGCAGAAAAAAGAAATCCACCAAATAGACAGAGACCGCCTGCTGCCAAAAAATAAATTCCTCGTATTCTTCTTTTTTCGAGGTGACATTTTTTTACCCATTCCATGGCAATTTCTATGTAGGAGTGGTGTCCTTTATCGCTAAGTTCTTTTGCGATTTTTTCATTCTCATAACCCGATTCATACAATGAGCGGGTGAGTGATAATACTTCTTCGGGTAATTGCTTATCCATCGGCATGGATTTTAGTCCCATAATTTAAGAAAAAAGTGAATTGCATTAAAGTTTTTTTGAAATAAGTGGGATGGAAGTGTATTTTTATTCCATAAAAATTGATTTATGAGCGAAAACGAAAACCAGCTGAACATTGAGCTGACCGAAGAAACTGCCGAAGGAGTATATTCCAACCTGGCGATAATTACCCATTCCAATGCGGAATTTATCATCGATTTTATTCGGGTTATGCCTGGTGTTCCAAAGGCAAAAGTGAAGTCAAGAATTTTACTTTCTCCCATTCACGCCAAACAATTGTTCAGAGCTTTGGGCGATAACCTTGCAAAATTTGAACAGATGCATGGCACCATAAAGGGTGGAGATGCACAGCCCTTTCCAATGAATTTTGGCGGGACCAACACTCAAGCATAATCAGGAGGGATTTTATCCCTCTTTTTTTTGCTCTGCAGGATAAGCCGTAAATGTGCCACTGCCTTTCGCAATCAGCAACCCATTTTGATTATAAATACTTCCTTCTGAAAAAACGATTCGCGATCCTTTTTTTATTACGCTGCCTTTACCGCTAAGTTGATCATTGCACAATGCAGGTGCTAAAAATGAAATTTTTAATTCAAGCGTAGCAACGCGTTTTCCTTCTTCAGCTACCACACTTAACGCTGCAACACCTAAAATGGCATCCATAAATCCAGCCAGTACACCTCCATGCGCTGCAGTTTCGGTGGCCAAAAGAGATTCGGTAATTTCCAGATGATATTCCACTTCACCCGGTGAAAGGATATTGAAATGCATACCGAGAAATCGTCCGAAATGATTCACCTTATTGTATTCGTCGATGATGGCTTTCATTCTTTTTTCTTTCAAAAATAGAAATCCATTTCATAGGATGCCCTTTTTCTCTACATTTGAATTCAAACTCAAATTCATGAAAAAGTTATTTTCTATTTTATTTCTGGCCGGTTCTTTGGCTGCAATGCAATCCTGTGGCAATGGTGAAGGCGCCGCAGAAGGTTCTTCTGAAAAAGTTTTATTACGACTCCAGCCTCAGAAGGGCGATAAAAAGGTGTTGACCTTTACCGTTAGCTCCAAAGCACAAGGTATGCCTATGGAAACCAATATTTCCATGACTACCGAAATGACCGCCAGCAATGTTGCAGAAAATGGCGATGTTGAAATGGAAACGAAATACACCCATGTTTCTATGAAGATGAATGCCATGGGAAGAGAAATGGGTTACGACTCAGCGAAAGATTCCATTGACATGAATAACCCTGAATCGATGGCTTATCTTGGTTTAGCTTCTTTGGTAAATAAAAGTCTTACCATGACCATGGATAAATACGGTAAAGTGGTAAAAGCTCCTGATATGAATTCTTTGTATCCCGATAGTTTAAAAGCACTTTTAGGATCTGATAATTCCCAGGCCAATCAGATGTTCGACAATATGTTCTCTATTTATCCCGAGCAAGAAGTTGGAGTAGGTGATTCATGGGATCGCGAAACGGAAATGAATGTTTCCAGTGGTCCGATGAAAATGAAAGCCAAATACACCATTGAGGCGATTGAAAAAGATCAGGTGGTAATTAAAATGGAAGGTGATATTTCCGGCGATATGAAAGACGCTATGGGTGGATCCATGAAAATGACAGGTACTATGTCGGGTAAAATGTATATCGACCGCAAATCGGGCTGGACTAATAAAGCGGATCTTACCCAAGATTTGGATATGAAAACAATGGGAATGAGCATGAAAATGACCAACACCATTCTTATTGAAACGAAATAATTAATTGAAAATCCCCGGTTTGAAATAAATCGGGGATTTTTACACTTGTTATTGTTGTATATACAACAATTGTTTTGTATCTTTGTACCAGAAAGGATAAATTATGAAAACAATTTTTCATGCTGCAACATCCAGAGGATATGCAGATCATGGCTGGTTAAAATCGCACCACACTTTTAGTTTTGCTAATTACTATGATCCTTCCCGTATGCATTTCGGGATGTTAAGGGTATTGAATGATGACTTTGTTGCAGCGGGTATGGGTTTTGGAACGCATCCGCACAGCAATATGGAAATCATCTCCATTCCATTGTCAGGTGATTTGGAACATATGGATAGTATGGGGCATAAAATGACGATTCGGCAAAACGATGTTCAGGTGATGAGTGCCGGAACCGGAGTAACCCATTCGGAGTACAATAAAAATGCGGATAAGGAAGTCAGGTTTTTACAAATCTGGATTATTCCCGATACCAAAAATGTTGCGCCCAGATATATGCAAAAAACATTTTCTGACGCAGAAAAAGAAAATACATTCCTCACTTTGGTTGGTCCAGATAACAGTGAACTGGATTTAAGAATTCATCAACATGCTTGGATCTCTTCAGGGATTTTCGATGCAGGTTCTACTGCTGAATATGCCTTAAAGGATGCTAAAAATGGAGTATATCTCTTTTTGCTGAACGGAAAAATTTCGCTGGGAGATCAGGTGTTAACCAGCAGAGATGGTATGGGTATTTGGGACTGCGACAAACTTGAAATGAAGGTGCTTGAAAAAGCAGAAATACTTTTACTTGAAATTCCAATGAATTAAGTAATCATGAAAATAAAAAATCCAAAATTAATCCCCTTTGTTTTTGTTTTCCTTGTAGCTACTCCTTTAAGTTTTTGCCTGAGCGGCATTAATACATGGCGAATTACAGGATTTGAAAACGGTTTTTTTTCTGCATGGATGAAAAATTGGGGCATTGGTTTCCTGATGGTTTATCCATTGGCCATTGTATTTGTTGGAATAGCAAAAAAAATAATTGCCCGACTTACATCCTTAATTTGTAAATTGATACCATCAGTCATTGATTCTTCATTATGGAAAAAGAATATAAAAACGACCGCATCGTTGTAAAATGGGAACCTGAAAAGTGTATTCATTCTACCAAATGCTGGAAAGGACTTTTACCTGTTTTTGATCCACGCCGTAAACCATGGGTGGATTTAAGCGCAGCGGAAACCGAAGAAATTATCGCGCAAATTGATAAATGTCCTTCCGGCGCACTTTCCTGGAAGTTTATACATGGCGACAATAAAGAATCCTCTACAAGTGGAGAAACGATTGTAGAGGCCATGAAAAACGGTCCCTTGATCCTTTACGGAAATGTACAGGTGAAAAATTCGGAGGGTAAAATGGAAATGCGAAATAAATCGACCGCATTTTGCCGTTGCGGAGCTTCATCCAATAAACCGTATTGCGATGGGAGTCACGTAAAAATTGGATTTCAAGGATAATCACAAAGCCTCTGCCACCACAAATGCAGAACCTCCTACAAAGATTAAGTCGGTAGAAGATGCATTTTTCTTAGCGGCATTTAATGCGCGTTTAACTGTAGGATAAGCCTTGCCATTTAATTTAAATGATTTCGCCAGGTTCATCAGTTCCGTTTCCGGTAATGCTCTTGGAATGGCTGCCTTGCAAAAATAATACTGCGCATTTTTGGGTAGTGATTTCAGCATAGAACTAATATCCTTGTCGTTCACAGCGCCGATTACCATGTGCAGTTGTTTGTATTTTTCTTTTTTTAATTGACTGGTCACCACTTTTATTCCCGCTGCATTATGTCCAATATCGCAAATGATTTTCGGACGCAATGCGATGGTTTCCCATCTTCCGCGCAACCCGGTATTGTCAACCACCTTTGCGATTCCTCTACGGATATGCTGCTCCAGGATTTTCCAATTTTTATGTTGTAAAATCTGAATGGAACAAATAACCGTTTTTATGTTGTGGATTTGGTATTCACCTTTTAATTGACACGGATATTTTTTCTTTAATCTCAATTTAGAAGCGAAGTGAATAGTTGTGTGTTTCGCTTTAGCCACTGCTTGAAATACGGCAGCACTTTCCTTATTGAATTCTCCAATTACTACAGGAATTTGATTTTTGATTATACCTGCTTTTTCGAAGGCGATTTTTTCAATGGTATTGCCTAAAAACTGAACATGATCGAAACTGATATTGGTGATAACAGAAAGTTCCGGTAAAATCACATTGGTGGAATCGAGTCGTCCCCCCAATCCGGTTTCAATAATAGCGATATCGGTTTTTTGTTGTTTAAAATAATCGAATGCCAGTGCAACGGTGACTTCAAAAAACGATGGTGAAATTTTTTCAATGGCTGCGCGATTGTTTTTTACAAAATCAACCACAGCATTTCGGCTGATCATTTTTCCATTGATGCGGATTCGCTCTCTGAAATCTTTTAGATGCGGAGAAGTGTAGAGTCCGACTTTATATCCCGCCTCCTGGAAAATGGATGACAGCATATGTGATGTGGATCCTTTTCCATTGGTTCCTGCAATGTGAACGCTGCGCAATCCAATATGAGGATTTCCGCAAGCTTCCAGTAATGCAAGTGTATTATTTAAATCGGGTTTATAAGCCGCCGCACCGATGCGTTGAAAAACCGGTAATCGAGAATAAAGATATTCCAGCGTTTGCCGGTAGTTCATCATTCGTTAGTGAATTCGAAAACATAAGAGCCACGTTGTTCTTCGGCTGCGTTTTGATCTTCATTTACAATTTGCGATCCAACCAATTTGGCTTTACAATTCGAAACTAATTTGGAATCGTTAGTTGTTGAACGCGCTGCATCAAATACCGCACGTGTTACGATGCCTTTACGGTTTACATAAATGGTAAATACTACACGACCACGCTCAAATTCGGGATTTTCAGGTTTGGGAGAAGCTACTTGTCTTCTTCCATTCATGCTCACGCCAGGACCGGTTGCTAACCCGGTTCCATCGCCATTACCATTGCCGGGAGAAGTTCCGGTTGTATTTCCATCACCTGTGCCATTACCTATGCTGTTTCCTTTTTCGCCATTGCCGTTTCCACCGCCAAACAAAGCATTTTGATTTACACTTTGTGTATTGTTGGTGGTCGCGTTCGAAGAGGTGGTATTGTTGTTTACCACAGTCGAATTTCCTTTTGGAACTTCAACTTCTGAATCGTCCTGCGTATTGAGTTTTTCAGTAGGCTGTTCTTCGGTAGAAGAAACCGCATTGGCCGGACTACCGCCTTCCATTCCTGCACCGCCTATGAATTCAATTTCCACGGGGATAGGTTCGGGAAGAGGAAAAGGTTCTTTCCAGCTCACCAGAAGAAATACCACCATCAACAATGCATGAAATACAGTGGTAAACATAATTGCACCACGTTTTCTTTTCTTTTCATTTTCTTCCTGGCTCATCGTTTTTATTTTTCAGTACACGTTCAACTAAAAAAAGTTCATCATTCGCCTTTGGTTGCAATGGCAATTTTCCAGTCGTTCTTTTTACAGATATCGAGAATATGCACGGTTACACCTGTAGGTACACTCTCGTCTACGCGTAAAAGCACAGAAGGTTTCTCCGGATTCTTCTCCAGTTCCTTTTTCATGGCATTTTCGAGCTCCGAAGTGGCCACCGGAAAACTGGCTACATAATGCTGCTGGTTTTCGTCAACACTCACCACACAGGGTGATGCCTTGGGTTTCATTTCTGAGCTTCCTTTTGGAAGATTCACATTGATACCCGGACTAATCTGCGTGGCCAGAATTACGAAATAGATCAATAACAGAAACACCAGGTCGGTCATCGACGAAGTACTTGCTTCTGCATTGATTTTATTGTTCGATCTGAATTTCATTTTTTTCCTTTTTAGGATTTATTTTCCGGGTTCGTCCAGTAAGTCGAGGAAGTCGAGCGATGTCGATTCCATTTTCGCAATAACGTCTCCCACTTTCGAAACCAACAAGTTGTACATAACATAGGAAAGAATACCGATAATTAGACCGGCAACGGTGGTCACCATCGCCATCATAATACCTCCGGATAAAGCTTCAATTTCAACCTGACCATCAATACGCATTTCGTTAAAAGTCATGATCATCCCCACTACGGTACCAAGGAATCCGATCATTGGAGCAGCACCCGCAATGGTTGCTAATAATGAAACGCCTTTTTCCAGTTTAGAAACTTCCACTTTGCCCACATTTTCAATGGAGGCTTCAATATCTTTCAAGGGCTTTCCTATTTTGGAAATTCCTTTTTCAACCATACGTGCATAAGGATTATCAGTTGTAGCACATAAATTACGTGCAGCATCCAGTTTTCCTTCGTGAACATATTCTTTTACTTTTTGCATAAAATTGCGTTCACCCCGTGCCGCGCGGTTAATTGCCAGAAAGCGTTCGATGGAAATGTAAATCATAATAACCGACATAATACCCATAGGAATCATGATGTACCATCCGCCGGATGCAATCATTTCCCATAATGTAATTTCCTTGGTGGTTTCTACAATACCCGAAGCGCCTCCGCCCTCTACATTGGTTACCTGAGCAGCGCCTTCTTGAATAAAAAGTGGAATGTTGAACATAATCCTGGTTTGGTTAGTGGTTTATTACGTGTTTTTTAAAAATCAGTTACCTAAAAGTTCATCCAGCGCTAAATCGAATGCAGTATGTGCAATATGTGTTTTGGCTGAATTTTTTGCATGGGTCCGCATCAATGCTTTTTTGATGATTTCACTCACATCGTTAAAAATAGCTTCGTCGCTAATTACAGCTCCGGGCGACATTAAATAAGCAAACACACGGGCCATTCCGCAGTTTGCAATAAAGTCGGGGAGGAGACTAAGTTGTGTATCGGCTTTTTCGCCAATGGGTCCAAAGAAAATTTCCGGATCGGCAAAAGGAACATTTGCTCCTGCACTTACCACGTTTACTCCCGACTTCAACATTTTTTCCAATTGCGCTTCGGTAATTAATCGCGATGCTGCGCAGGGAAGAAAAATATCTGCCTGGATGTTCCAGATTTTTTCATTGATCTCGTTAAAGGGAATAACGTTATCTGCCTTCAGTTTATTGCCATCCTTATCGATGAATAATTTGCGGATGTCCTGAAACGTATATCCATTTTCATTGATCAGTCCACCATCGCGGTCGATAATGCCCACAATCAATGCGCCGTTTTGAGCTAAATAATACGCTGCTGCAGAACCCACATTTCCCCAACCTTGAACAATCACTTTTTTGCCTTTTAATTCGCCACCGTAGATGTTGTAATAATGACGAACCGCTTCTGCCACACCGTAACCGGTGATCATGTCTGCAACCACATATTTTTTGGTTACATCAGGCGAAAAGCGAACATCATTCAACACTTTGGAAACACCAATCTGTAAATTCGAAATTGATTTTTTTCGTTCTTCATCGTTGGCTTTAAAGTGACCATTTACCACTCCTTCCTGCGGGTGAAGAACACCGAGTGCGGAAGTGATGGGAATTACGTCGTGAACTTCATCCACATTTAAATCACCACCGGTGCCGTAATAGTTTTTCAATAAAGGAGCTACCGCTTTATACCAACGTTTTAACACTTCATTTTTACGCGGATCATTCGGATCGAAATTAATTCCGGATTTAGCACCACCAATGGCAGGACCAGCAACCGTAAATTTCACTTCCATGGTTTTTGCGAGCGATTCTACTTCGCGTTTATCCAAACCTTTTCTCATTCGTGTTCCGCCACCGGCAGCACCACCACGCAATGAATTAATGACTACCCAGCCCTCGGCCTCTGTCTCTGCATCTTTCCATTCGAAAACGATTTCGGGACGCTTATTCTCAAATTGCTTTAAACGATCTTTCATGATGTAAATCTGTGTTCGCACAAATTTACTATTTCAGTCACCCTACGGGTGATGAGATGAAGGTGGTTTTCAATATGGACCTGTTAATTGAAAATGGGAAAATCAAGGAAAGAAAACTGCTCCGCCGGAAGAATCCTGAGAAGCACCGGTTACTGAAGCTAAAGCTGTGGTTTTGTGGTGTATACGTCGCCAGGCTAAAAAGGCAAATATGATGGCTTCCTTAAATTCAATGATGGCTTTATCGGGAATATGAATAGCGAGATGTGTATTTTCTTTTATCCGTTCAATCAAAAAATGATTGTAAGCCCCGCCACCGGTAATAAAAACAGTCCCTTTTTCGATAGACCGAAGGGAATATGCTATTTGCTGAGCACAATGTTCTACACAGGTGCGTAAAAGATTTTCTGTAGGTTCCTGATACTTGTTGAGCAGGGGTAAAAAAGATTCCTCGAACCATTCCCTTCCCAATGATTTTGGTCCATCCACCCTATAAAAACTGAGTTCATTTAATTCCTTCAGTAATCCAGGAATTAATTTTCCGCTTGCTGCCATTTCCCCGTTCGCATCATAAGGTTTTCCTGAGCGCTCCGCCAAAAAATTAAACACCATATTGGCAGGTGCAATATCACTGGCTTTTCGTTCCCCGCCAATTTCTCCACTCCAATTGGCAATTCCGCCAATATTCAGGCACACTTCATACTTGCCAAAAAGCTCCCGATCTCCCAGCGGAACCAAAGGGGCACCTTGTCCGCCCAAGGCAATATCG
>JAIBBF010000037.1 GCA_019694795.1 Flavobacteriales bacterium
ATTTAGGTACCTGCACATAAAGCGGAACTTCCTTATCAATGACCAATTGCTGATCATTCTGCGTAAAATTGACATAAAACATGCCGCCGGTACTTAACAAATTTCCATCCGACATAGTGGTGAGGTTGGAGAAAATCATATCGGAAAGATGCAAAGCTTCAGTCAATTCAACTTTAACTGTTCCACTCACTTTCTCATTTCCTTCTTTATAAAACGCTCCTTTCGGAATGCTAATGATAATTCCCTGTTCGCCTTCAATTACATTATCCTGATCAGCATTAATTTCAAAATATTGGCTTTTTGTTAGGGTAGCGTTATAAGGATCGGAAGAGAATGATTTATGAACAGGCGTATAATCATAGTTCGGCTTTTCGGAACAGGAAGCAATCAGAACAATGGCTGCACAAAAAACAAGAAGTGAAGGAATTCGAACATTCATAATGAAAAACGGATTAGTAATAAAGATAATAAATTATAACCTCCTCCCCCATTTGCACAATCCAAAAATTACTCTTAATTGAATTTAACATTGGAAATGCTAAGATGTCACCAAAATAGTTAATCCGCCTATCCTTTCAATTATTAGGAATGTTATATCCAAAAAACAGAAAACAATTCTTCATTTAAAAAACCATAAAATAGAGCAATGATTACTAGTTAGACAGAATAACGCATTTCTTTAAAAACCAACAATAGAACAAAAAATCCTGTCATTCGTGCCTATTTAGAATATACTTATCTTTATTGCATGGTCTCATTAGCGAAACTATACTTTACTATGAATAAATTCAAATCGCTACTATTTCTTCTAGTTACCTTGACATTAACTCAAAGGGTAAATTCACAAATCAGCACATCGAGTAGCGACCTTAACCATCATTTTATGCTGATGAATGATGGGAATGAAGTTTTTCATTTCGACACCCGTACTAAAACCTGGCATGAATTATACATTCCTAACCAAATTGTAACCGGTATCCATGCAATTCCGGGTACCAATTTTATCCTCCTTCATGGTTTCGATCATCAATTGCTGATCTATGATTTTGTGAGTGAAAAAAGCATTAAAACATATAAGGGAATCTCCTCCTATTGCCTAAGTAAAACAATGCTGGTGTTGGGGACAGAAAACGGCACTATAGTGTTTCTTGATTTCAATCTCAACCAAATAAATTCGATTAAAATCGAAGAGAGCAAGGTCTGCGCGCTGGCCATGCACGAGAATACCAATCAGCTTGCCATTGCATATAATAACGGGAAATTAATTCGCTATGATTTAAAATCGAATTCGATCGCTTCAGAAAAATTGGATCTCTTTTCTCCTTATCTCTCCATGGCATTCAATGAAGATGGTTCTAAAGTGGCCACTCACAATGGCTACTATTTTTATTGGATGGATTCAAAATTTAATGTCCTCCATAAAATAGAAACCTCCACTTTTTATCCCAATTTCATTCATATTAAACCACTATTCGGAAATTTCTTTTCACTGGAAGGTTTAGACGGTTTCAACACCTATTACGCCACCGCCAAAAGCTGGGAATATTCACAATTACTTTTAAACACTAATAATCAAACCTCCTATTCCGAATTTACCATTCAACCGCAACAGAAAAAAGATTCCATTTATTCGGTTTACACTTATCATACGTACAAGGCCATGAGGGAATACTATCTAAAACACCCCAATTCCTATTTTGAAAATGCGAGTGGCGACAGCATTGTATTTCGATACGATGAATCAAAAAAGGTTAAACTATTACCGCAAGAAAACCAGATTAGCTTCCATCTAAAGCTAAATAAAACGGAAGTGCCGAAAAAGAATGCTAAAAGCAAACCGGAACCCATCGAGATCCTTCCGCAAATTGGGTATCCCGGTCCCATCATCGACCTTTTGTATTGCCCTTCAGAAAACATTTACATCACCTACTCCGAATCACCTATCATTAAAATATGGACAGCGGATTTGAAAACCCTGATTAAAGAAATCAAACTTCCAGAGTTTAACATCATCAAAGCGGCCATTCACCCGCAACTTCCGCTACTCACAGTTTGGGATCAAAACTATGAAATACATATTATCGACCTAAAATCCTTTTTAATCACCCACACCCTACACTATTCCGATTTCAAGTATAATTACAATGGCGATTTCGACGACAATTTCATTTCGCATTGTATCTCGTTCGAACTGGAAGGTAATTGGTTTAGCATTCACGATACTTCCTATGGAAACAAAGAAAATTCAAGGTTTTATTATGACGAAAACACATTAACCCATGCTCAATTAACAAGCGATTTAGTTGCCGGCAAAAACAAACCACTTAAAATCGATAATAATGAATATTCCGATTTTAAATTGAGTTTGGCCAATCCCATTTACCCGGGCCTTTCTTTTGTTGACACCCTCTATTCCGAATCGATCTATTTGGAGGATGTTAAAATGAAAGAGAATGATTCCTGTTATTATTACGTCTCCACCTATTTAAACGATGGGGTTTTCAGGTATTTTTTAAAGCGAACCCTTTTTGAGGATGAAAAACTAAAGCAAGAGCTTAAATCGTTGGATACAACATTAAGTTACTTTTCCTTTTATCAAAAATTAGAACATCCTAAAATCCAAAACCACATACTCCAAATTCTGGATTCCGATCATTCAAAGCGTTTCTTGTTGGTTTTTGAAACAGTCAACAACAATAGAATTTATAGCATCTTCGACCGAAAAGAGAACAAAATAATAAAGCACAATGTTTCAGCTTCGGCCTTTTTCATGGGTAAAACGCAAACCTATTTTATAAATAATAATGAGATTTACGGACTAACCAATGATTTCCATTACAACCTCAATACATTAAAATCGAGGTTATACGATGGTAAAAGTGTGAATTTAGCACGACAGTACTATTCGATTTCTTCAACAGCAGACAGTCTCAATCCCACCATCAACATTTGGCATCCGTCAATGGACCATACGGTGCTATCCCTTCATGAAGTCACCAACCAGACCACCCTTATTAATTTACCCAAACCGGAATTAGGCAGGGTTCGGCCCAGTTTACTACCCTCCATTTCTTACATAAACGCAATGGATCATTTTACGCGACTGGACCCTATTAACCTAAGCGTTAAAAATTATTGGATTACGACACAAAATTTAAATGGAAACTTGAAATTCATTGTCACCGATGCTAAACCGGAGAACAAAATGTATTTATACTTTCCCTTTTTCCAATATGCAGGTGAATATACTAATGCCGGAAGCGACTGGGCATTATATACCTTTAACGAATTGTTGGAGATCAGAATATTTAAGGAGATCAGAACCTCCGGAAACAAAACGCAATATCCATATGAAAACAAGACCCACTTTTTTGATATTAATACAAAATCATGGGTAGATAAACCAGAATTTCTCTCTTTACAAGACACCATTGCGAAACTGTTCAATATCGGCGATCATCATTTGGGTGATAATCAAATTGAAAATTTCGAGAATTATCAATATAACTACGACGGAACAGCAGGTATCAGGGCACATGGAAAATACGGGGAGCATTCGTTTCTGGAATATTATTACCTGGCCAATGAATACAGCGATGTAAATCTATACATGTGCAAGGATATTATCGATTCCGCCTTTTACATTACTACAGATTTAAAATACACCCCGATTATTGCCGATCCATTTAAAAATAAACCGATCAAAAAATTTGAAACACCTCCTGTTCCCTTCCACTTCATGCACCTGCTTTACCCGGAAAAAAAATTCATGACTTATGGTTACGATGGTGGCGTTCGCGTTTACGATATGAATGGAACAAACAAAAAGCCGATTTACACCTTTTACAAAAGTGGAGAGGAACATATTTTTATTACACCCGATAATTATTATAAATCCAATGCCAAAAACAATCAGTTCATCAAGTTCAGACACAACAATAAAATTTACGGCATTGAACAATTCGATTTAAAATATAACCGGCCGGACATCCTATTGCAGCGAATCGGAAACCAGGATAGTGTTTTAATCAGCTCTTACCATGCTGCCTACATCAAACGACTAAAAAGAATGGGATTCACGGAAGATATGTTGTCCGACGATTTTCATTTACCTGAAATAAAAATTTTTAATTTTGAGTCATTACCTGCACAAACCGATACTCCTGAACTGGAATTGGAATTGAATGTACTCGATGAAAAATTCAAGCTCGACCGGATTAATGTTTTTATTAATGATGTGCCCGTTTTTGGGACTAAGGGAATTGATCTCCGCAATGAAACGACGCAGCAAATCACCAAAAAGATAAAATTGAATTTATGCAGCGGAAAAAATAAAATTCAGGTCTCCGTATTAAATCAAGCAGGTGCTGAATCGTATAAGGAGACCATCGAAATTCAATTCAATAATAAAATCAATCCGAAACCCGAACTCTATTTAATTACCATTGGCGATTCCAAATACCTGGATGAACGCTACAATTTATCGTATGCAGCCAAAGATGCAAAAGACATCGCTGCAATGTTTCAATCCAACAGTTCACTTTTTTCTAAAACGCACATAATCTCTCTAACCGACGAAAAAGTAACAAAAGAGAATGTCGCTCAATTAAAAGAAACACTGTTAAAGGCAAAAAGAGACGATGTAGTTATTCTATCAGTGGCAGGTCATGGTGTACTGGACGAAAAACTCAATTATTATTTAGCCACCTATGAAATGGACTTTAACAAGCCGGCGGAAAAAGGAATTCCCTATGAGGAACTGGAATCGATTTTGGACGGAATAGAACCGCTTAAAAAAGTTATTTTCATCGATGCTTGTCACTCCGGCGAAATCGATAAAGAAGAGGTGTCGCAAATTGCCCAAAGCATTTCCGGCAATGAAGACATCAAATTCAGAAATGCGGGGGCAGGAATTCAAAAGAAAACGCTGGGTTTAAAAACAACTTCCGAACTGATGGCAGAATTATTTACGGATCTGCGAAGAGGAACAGGCGCTACGGTCATTTCATCTTCCGGAGGGGTGGAATATGCCATGGAAAGTGCAGAATGGAAAAATGGGTTATTCACGTATTGTTTATTGCATGGACTAAAGAACCTGAAAGCAGATTTAAATCAGGACGGCATGGTGATGCTGAGTGAATTGCAACAATACCTCCGTTCCGAAGTAATTCTACTGAGCAATGGCGCACAACAACCCACCAGCAGAATTGAAAATTTAAGTCTGGATTTCAGGATTTGGTAAGGCGTAATTAACACCAATTTCCTCTTATTTTTACCTTTCAAAGGCTGCTGAGGATATTCCAATTATCTTTATATTTATTCCAGCGCTTGGGGCTATGAAATTTCATTTGCTATTTGCATTCTTACTCTTGTTTTCGCTTGGAAAAGCGGGCAACGATAATTTACCGGTGGGGGCACGCAGTGCGGGACTTGCCCATGCTTCGCTTGCACTCAATGATGCCTGGGCCGTGCAAAATAACCAGGCTTCCCTCGCTTACCTCGAACAATTCAGCGGCGGCGTGTATTACGAAAACCGTTTTCTGATTAAGGATATGAACCTGAGTGCTGCGGCATTTGCCTTACCTACCAAAAGCGGTACATTCGGATTGCTTTATCATTCCTTTAGTTTGTCATCTTACAACGAGAGCAAAGCAGGCATTTCTTACGGAAGAAAAATCACTGAAAATTTTGCGGTGGGCATTGGCATTAATTACAACAGTATTCGTTTTGGAGGTATATACGGTAAGGGTCACACCCTAACGGGTGAAATCGGATTCCGCCTGGCTTTGAATAAAAATTTAGTGGCAAGTGCGCATATGTACAACATTACCCGGTCGAAATTAAACACGAGCAACTCCGGCAGCGAATACATTCCGAGTATTATGCGATTTGGATTAAATTATTCCATTTCCAAAAAAATATTCGCAGCACTCGAAGCGCAAAAAGATGTAGACCATCCCCTCATCATTCGTGCAGGTGCCGAATACCGTGTGCTCGATCTCATTGCCATACGAGCGGGAATATCCACCAATCCCACACTCAACAGTTTCGGTTTCGGATTTTATTTCAAAGATCTCGTATTGGATATTGCAGCTTCGTATCATCAGACGCTGGGATTTTCACCGCAGGTGGGACTCTCCTACGCGCCTTCCAAGAAAAAGGAAAAAGAAATTGAGCCTTGAAAAAAATTAGTTTCATTCTGCTGATCTTTATTCCTTCATTCCTCCGCGCACAGGAACAGGATCCGCAAAAGATGGCCATCATCGAACAGCGCATCGAACTCATAGCCGAAGCACTCGGAAATGAAAATCCCGATTTCACTACCCTCATCGATGAGCTTTCCTTTTACTACGATCATCCCATCAACCTCAATCGCACCTCGCGCGAAGAGTTGCAGGAAATCATGTTGCTCTCCGAAGTGCAAATCACAGCCTTGTTACTGCACATCGAAAAAAACGGAAAACTGATTTCCATTTACGAATTGCAAGCTATTCCCGGTTTCGATTTACAAACCATCCGCAACATTTTACCCTTTGTGCGGGTGTCCGACATGTTCGACGCTCCACACATCGATCTGCACACCTTGCTGAAAGACGGAACGCAGGAATGGTTTGTGCGCGCATCGCAAGTTCTCGAAGAGCAGCAAGGATTTACACCCATCAGCGATTCCGCACTGGCGGCGAGTCCCAATTCCCGCTACCAGGGCACGCCTTATCGCTTGTACACGCGTTACCGCTATCGTTTCGGTAATTCCATTTCTTTTGGTATCACAGGTGATAAGGACGCGGGAGAAAACTTTTTTTCGGGTGCGCAAAAACAGGGATTCGATTTTTATTCGGCGCATCTTTTTGTAAAAAATATCGGTAATGTGAAAGCCGCTGTAGTGGGCGATTATCAGGTTTCGTTCGGACAAGGACTCACCTTTGCAACGGGACTCGCTCTCGGAAAAAATGCATACACACTCAATGTAAAACGCAATTCGCAAACGCTTCGTCCCTACACCGCCACCGGTGAAAATCAATTCATGCGGGGCGCCGCCATTACCTATAAAATCAAACAAACCGAAATCACCGCACTCTATTCCCGCGATCACCTCGATGGTAACCGCATACTCAATAGCGATACCACGGTTTCCGGTGATGATGAATACATCAGTTCACTGCAAACTTCAGGTCTGCATACCACACCTGCAGAAATAGAAGATAGAAATGCTGTATTGGTGCAGCATATGGGTGGACATTTTGCCTGGAAAACAAAACGCAGCAATATTGGTTTCACGGGAATTTATTCAACACTCAATCCCGGTTTACAAAAAACAACAAGCATTACGAATCAGTTCGATTTTAACGGCGATCACAATCTCGTAACAGGTATCGATTACAATTACATCAAAAACAATTTTAATTTCTTCGGAGAAATGAGTCGCTCCCTCAATGGAGGTTGGGCGATGCAACACGGATTACTCGCCAGTCTCGATCCGAAATTTTCAGTAAGCGTGGTGTACCGCAATTATCAAAAAAATTATCAGTCGCTCTTCGCCAACGCACTCGCCGAAGCCAGTAAACCCGTCAATGAAAAAGGACTATACATCGGTTTGGAATTACGTCCCAATCCGAATTGGACCATCAACGCCTATTTCGATACCTTCGAAAGTGAATGGTTGAGAAGCGGCGCAACGGGTCCGCAACGTGGAATGGAATACCTCGCACAATTGCAATGGAAACCATCAAAAACGATGGACATGTACATTCGTGCCCGTCACCGCAGCAAACCTTACGACGATCCCAATGATCCGGAAGAAATTAATGTGCTGCTCGATAAAGAACAAAACAATTACCGTTATCAGTTCAATTGCAAAATCAACGATCAGATCAGCGTCCGCAACCGGATTGAAATGATGAACGTCGGATTTTTCGAGCGCGATAAACAACGTGGATATCTCATTTATCAGGATCTCATCTGGAAGCCGGAAAAACTTCCCATCACATTTACCGGTCGCTACGCCATTTTCGATACCGACAGCTACGATGCCCGCATTTACGCTTACGAAAACGATGTATTGTATTTCTTTTCCATTCCATCCTATTACTACCGTGGCACCCGTTTTTACGGCATCATCCGTTACCAATACAAAAAACGATTTGATGTGTGGTTGCGTTACGGACAATGGTTGTACAACAATCAAAACACCATTGGTTCCGGACTAAGCGAAATTCAGGGTAACCGTAAATCAGAAATCAGGATTCAGTTGCGGCTTCGTTTCTAAAAAACAAAAAAGGAAAACGAATCCAACATCCCGCACCGGCAAAATAACAAAGCACATCCCATCCATCGGCCGTAAATCGCGCATCACGCAGTGGCATAATTCCCTCGAACCAAATGGAAAATATCAATGCAGCCCAAATCACCTGTACAGGTGAAGGAATAAAATGATGGTTGTGCATTTTTCGAATACTGATGGTAGCGAAAAAACTAAATACAGGAATTGCAATGAAATCGCTTATCCATGAATGAAACGGAATTACACCCGGAAATAAAAAGCGATTGCAAATCCAGATGAATACCATTAGAAGAAACACGCCTGTTCTCATCCCGCCAATAATGTAATTAACCAGATAAAAAATCCAAGAATGGCCATCCAGGTCAACCAGAAAGCCGCCACCATCGTCCGAAGTACAATAATCAACGTATTCTCCGAATCTTCCGTTTTATCCAGCCAGATTTCTATCCTGCTTTTTTTCTTCGGCTTTGGGGAGGGGATCAATCCCTGTTTAATTCGTTCCTCCCTTATATATTCGTGCCGGTTTAAAACTGCACCACATTGGTCGCAGTGTTCACCGGATCCTTTCATCCAGGCCTTGCAATTCGGACATTGAATTTCCTTGTTCACCCCTCAAAATAAGTCCCCTTTGTTAAGAAATCAAAAAAAATGAGTCCGAAATTTGGAAAATATGAATTGTTGTACCTACATTTGTTGTCGAAAAACTAAAAACCAAAATGAAAACTGTAAAATTCCTCTCCCTTGCACTGATTGCAAGTACTATTCTGGCTTCCTGCGGTAGCGAAGCTGTAGAAGCAACAGATAAAAAAGAAGTAGCTGAAGCTACAGTAGAAAGTGTTGCGTACAAAGTTGATCCTGCTGCATCTGTGCTGAACTGGCACGGTGAAAAAGTGGCTTATGGTCACGATGGTACCATCAACATCACCGAAGGTGAACTCACCATGAAAGGTGATACCGTTACTTCCGGTAACTTTGTGGTTGACATGAAAACGGTGGTTGGAACCGACGAAGGTGCTAACCCTGAAGACATGGCAAAATTGGCTGGTCACTTAATGTCGCCCGATTTCTTCGATGCTGAAAAATTCCCTACTTCGAAATTCGAAGTTACAGGATGGGCTAAAAATGCAGACGGTACACATAACCTGAGCGGTAACTTAACCATTAAAGACAGCACCAAAAACATCAGCTTCCCTGCTACCATTAAAGTAGAAGGCGAAAAACTGACAGCAAATGCAGAATTCACCATTAACCGTAACGACTGGGGTGTAACCTGGGGTTCTGGTTTAAGCGGAGCAATCGGCGATAAAATCATCTCCGACGATATCAAATTCAAAGTAAATCTGGTAGCCAACAAATAATTGGCATTAGGGTTACAAACAGATGCGCTGTTCTGAATAAGGACAGCGCATTTTTTTTGTTGCTTTCCTTCATTGCATTCCTGATATTTAGCCACTCAAAAATCAGGCTCATGCTTCAACTGCGTTATCTTTTTATCCTGTTAATTCTTTCAGGAACTGCGCAAGCTCAATTACAACCCAAAACCTTTCCCAACGATCCCATTGGTGTAAAGGAATATCACCTTAAAAACGGCCTTACGGTTTACCTGAGCGAAAATCACGATGAGCCTCGTGTATTTGGAGCAATCGTTGTAAAAACCGGAGGTAAAAAAGATCCATCCGATAATACGGGAATGGCCCATTACCTCGAACACATGTTGTTTAAAGGCACCGAAGAATTAGGAACCACCGATTATCAAAAAGAAAAAATTCATCTCGACGAAATCAACCGCCTTTACGATCTCCTCGGAAAAACCACCGACCCGAAAGAACGTTTGGCGATTCAGAAAAAAATAAATGAAGAATCGGTTAAAGCGGCGCAATATGCGATCCCCAATGAAATGGACCGCATGCTGGCCGAAATCGGAGGCGATGACGTGAATGCATTCACCACCGAAGAAGTCACCGCCTATTACAATTCCTTCCCCTCCAATCAAATTCGTCGCTGGCTCGATATCTACGATCATCGTTTCGAACATCCGGTATTTCGTTTATTCCAAAGCGAACTCGAAACCGTGTACGAAGAAAAAAACATCGGCATGGATGATCCCATTACCTATGCCTTCGAAAAATACATGGCGCAGTTTTATAAAGTGCATCCGTACGGACAACAAACCGTAATTGGCAAAACAGAACATCTGAAAAATCCTTCCCTTACGGCGATGTATAATTATTACAATACCTATTACGTTGCCAATAACATGGCCTTGGTACTGAGCGGCGATTTTAAAGCAGAGGAAGTCATTAAAATCATCGAAGAAAAATTCAGCGACTGGCGCTCGGCTCCTGTTCCGGAATTTCCGAAGTATGAAGAAAAGGAATTTAAGGGGAAGGAAGTCCTGAAATTAAGAGCCACCCCCGTTAAGGCAGGATTAATCGGATTCCGCACACCGAAAAAAAATGATCCGGACGAAATTGCCATGGAAGTCCTCATGAATTTATTGTCCAACGGAAGCGCCGGCCCCATCGATCGTTTGTCCACCGAAGGAAAACTGATTGAAGCCAGCGGATTTTCGATGGTGAATACCGATTACGGAGCATCCTTTTTTATGTTTATTCCGAAAATTGTTGGTCAACCCCTCAAAAAAGCAGAAAAACTCATCAATGCGGAAATAGAAAAAATTCAAAACGGAAATTTCGATGCAGCAATTCTGGAAGCCACAAAAACAGATCTCATCAAAAATTTTCAAAAAGGCTGGGAACAAAATGAACAACGGGCTTTAACCATCGGTACTGCATTTTATACCGAAACCGATTGGAGCAAAGTGCTCAATTACGAAAATGAAGTTAGAGCCATCAGCAAAGAAGATATTATTCGCGTTGCAAAAAAATACCTGGGCGAAAACCGATTGGTGCTTTACTCCAAAATGGGAAAACCGAAAAAAGATAAACTCAGCAAACCCGAATTTGAACCGGTCATTCCCAAAGAAGAAAAACATTCGGCCTATTATGAAAAATGGAAACAGATTCCGGAAGATCAGGCCATTCCTGTTTCGGTGGATTTTAACAAGGACATCCGCGTTTCTTCCATTGGTAAAAACATCACGCTGAAACAAGCGGTGAATCCATTCAATTCCATTTTCTCGCTCAAAATCCGCTTTGGTACCGGTAAATATTATTCCCCCGCTCTCAAATTCGCTCCGCGTTATCTTGAATATGCTTCTTCCGAAAATTATACGGCGGCACAATTCAAAAATGAATTATTCAAACTTGGATGCTCAGCCAGTTTTATGGTGGTGGAACATCGTTTTATTGTATATGTAGAAGGACTCGATGAAAACCTGGAAAAAGCTTGCGCCATTGTGGTTAAACACCTCACTTCGCTAAAAACGGAAGATGAACGCATGAAAAAAATTGCGCAGGACCTCAACACCGAATTAAAAATGAGCAAACGCTCTCCCGGATTTTGGTCGGGTGTTCTGAGTAATTATGTTTTATTCGGAAAACAATCGGCCTACCTCCGCGAAATTTCATTGGCAGAATTCAAAAAAATGAAAGCGGCGGAAATTACAGCGGCCATTCAGGATGCCATGAATTATGAAATCATTGTCACCTATGTCGGTAATCTGAAATCGGAATCCATCAAAAACGCATTGGGCGATCAGGTGTGGAATGTAAGCGAAAGAAAAGCCAATCGTGAGCGTGTGTATCTCGAGCGTTCTGTTCCAAAAGAAAATACCATTTTCCTGTTTAATCAACCCAAAGCGCTTCAATCGCAAATTTATTTCTACATCGAAGGTGTTCCTTATACCAACGATCAGCTGGCCGATATGCTGGCCTTCAATAAATATTTCGGCGGCGATATGTCGAGCCTCGTCTTCCAGGAAATCCGCGAATTCCGTTCGCTGGCTTATGGAACCTACGCTCAATTCACTGCGCCTTCTAAACAGGGAGAAAAATCCTTCTTTACCGGTTACATCGGATGCCAGGGCGATAAAACCAATGATGCGGTAGAAGCAATGACTGATTTGATTTTAAATATGCCACAAAAACCGGAGCGCTGGTCATCGGTGCAATCGAGTTTAATTCAATCTGCACAATCGGAACGACCCGGCTTTCGTGGTATCATCGAAATCATCGAATACTGGCAAATGCGCGAATACAAAACCGATCCAAAAAACGATCTCATCGCCGCTTACGAAAAAATGAATTTCGATGTCATAACTCAATTCTGGTCCAACTACATCAAAGCACATCCGATCACCATCACCATAGTGGGCAACACTTCTAAATTCGACATGAAACGATTAGAGAAGTTTGGAAAAGTAATCACAGTAAAAGAAAAAGAAATGTATAAGGATTAATCCTTCAACACTTCCATTTTCGTGCTGACTTCCTTGTACTCTCCCTTATACGTCATTCGTATTTCCGAACGAAAACGAATTTCTTTTTTGGATTGTATGCATTCCTCCATCACGCTTTTCCATTCTTTACAAATCCATCCCAGCAACCATTTTACCTCCTCCGATCCATCGCTTAATGCAACACCGTTCATGGTCCCGGTGGTGATCAACACCAAATCCGACCAACCCACACCCAGGGAATCAGGCACCTGAATCTCGGTAGCCCATTCTCCATATTCGGTATTGTACATAAATAAATCATCGCGACGTAAAACACGACGCATTTCCATTCCCGCTGGAACATACAAGGAACTTACCGTAGTATACATTCCTCCCGCACCACCGTTCGAATAGGAAAAATCGAACAACCATTTTTCTTTTCCTACCCGCAACAGAGAGGGCGCAAATAAATTATTGAAAGAACCATAACAGCCTACATAGGGATCAAAGGTTTCAAGCTTCCATCTTCCTTTCACGCGTTTAAAAATGGCAATACCGGTACCCGGCCCCAAAAACCTTCCGGAGAAATCGATGCTGTACTGGCTATAATGATTAAACACCAGCGCCTGATGATTTTCATCCATTTCTATCAGATCACTCACCACTGTTGTATTTACGTTAGAATCGGGAAACACGCCATAATTTTCATTGAGGTATTCATAAATAATATCTTCCCGTTTGCAGTTATCGCATTTCCATCGTACCAATGGAAATTCCTGATCTGAATAATCCGATGGTTCTATCGAAAATTTTCCGGGGAACAATTGATGCAAGGCGAGATAAGGAAATAAAGTATCGCCGAAATCAGTTCCTGCCGCTAATGTTATTTTATCGAGAGCAATCACCTCCAACTCATCGCCCTGTTTCCATTCCGGATATTTTTTCCAGATATAACTTTTTTCTGGTTGAACTTCTTCAGCAGGTACCAAGGTGGTATCCTCCACGATCAATGCGCTGCTGTCTTTGTTTTCTTCTGCTTTACTTTTTTGTTCTGTACCACCGCATGAGGCGAACATGATGTATATTAGCGCAACAATAAAAATTCTCATACCCGATCTTTTGAACGAATATACTCCGGAACAGGCAGAAAAAATAGAACAGGTCGTATCCGGCCTCCGTCATCTATTATCCGCAAGCGAACTGAACGATTTTAAAGCAGCTATACAGCAAGAACCCGTGTTGTCGGTACGTCGACACCCACTCCGTTACCATCTCGCCGCAAACACGCATCCTGTGCCCTGGTGTGCATGGGGAGAATACCTCAGCGAGCGACCGGTCTTTACGCTGCATCCTTTATTTCATGCCGGAGCCTATTATGTGCAAGAAGCCGGCTCCATGTTTCTCCACCATGTGATGCAACAAATTCTTCCGCAACACGAAGTTCGCGTACTCGATCTATGCGCTGCTCCGGGAGGAAAATCTACTTTAATGGCATTATCTCTTCGCGAAAACGATTTACTCATTGCCAATGAAGTTTCGCGTCCGCGTTGTTCCGTACTTCGCGAAAACATCATCCGCCACGGCGATCCGAAAATTATTGTCAGCAACAACGAGGCTTCCGATTTCAGTTCGTTCAACGGATTTTTCGATATCATTCTCATCGATGCACCTTGTTCAGGTGAAGGCATGTTCCGCAAAGATGAAAACGCACTCGGGGAATGGTCGGTCGACAATGTAAAACAATGCGCTGTCCGGCAAAAAAACATCATCGGAGAAATTCTTCCGGCACTGCGCGATGGGGGAATTCTCATATACAGTACCTGCACCTACAATGCCGAAGAAAATGAAAAACAACTGGAATACTGCGTGCAGGAATTTTCACTCGAAAATGTAGCCATGAATGTTCCGGAGGAATGGAATATTTTCCGCACGAAAACTTCCGGTATCGATGCTTATCGTTTTTTACCACACCGCACCAAAGCAGAAGGATTTTTCCTAAGTGTAATGCGCAAACCCGGCAATGAACCACACCTGCATCTTCCCCGCGAAAAAAGCAGTTCCACAAAAAAAGCGGAGGAATTAAAATCATGGCTTCGTCCCGAATGGGAATATGCCTTGTACATGGAAAATGAAAAAGCATTTATTCATGCCAACGCACGCGAAACGGCATTTCTAAAAAAACATCTGCGCTTTGCACTGGAAAAATATCCGCTGGCCGAAAAAAAAGGGAAGGACTGGATCCCCGCACCCGAAGCTGTTTTTTCCGCTGCCTTCCATTCCGAAAATTTTCAGCAACTCGAATTGGAAAAAGAAGAAGCCTTGCGTTATTTAAAAACGGAGGACATCAGCACCAAGGGTGAAATCGGATGGAATTTAATCACGTATCAACAATTACCGCTGGGATGGATCAAACAATTGCCAAATCGTTCCAATAATTATTATCCCAAAGAGTGGAAAATCAGAATGCAGTTGAAATAAAAAAGTCCTCCGTAAAAACGAAGGACTCCCCTACTCATTGCTGAAAAAATTAAATGGTATACTGACCCAGCATCACGGCCGGATTTTCGAGTAATTGTTTAAAGGTATTCAGGAATCCCGCACCTGTTGCACCATCCACCACACGGTGATCGCAGCTTAAGGTGACTTTCATAATATTCCCCGGAACTACAGCACCGTTTTTCACTACAGGAACTTGTTTAATTCCTCCAACGGCAAGAATACATGCATCCGGCGGATTAATAATGGCGGTGAATTCTTCTATACCGAACATACCGAGATTAGAAATGGTAAATGTATTTCCTTCCCAATCGGCTGGTTGTAATTTTTTATCTTTTGCTTTTTGCGCGTATTCGCGAACCTCAGCAGAAATTTGCGACAGCGATTTGGTATCTGCAAAACGAACAACCGGAACAAGTAATCCGTCTTCCACCGCTACAGCAACACCCATGTGCACATGATCATTATAACGAATGCGGTCACCCAGCCAGCTGGAATTAACGGCAGGATGTTTTTTCAGTGCTAAAGCAGCGGCTTTAATCACCATGTCATTAAAGCTCACTTTCACACCATTGATATCAGCAATTGCTTTACGCGCATCCATAGCGCGATCCATATCAATTTCGAGTGTCAGGTAAAAATGCGGAGCAGAGAATTTCGATTCGGCCAGGCGGCGTGCAATGGTTTTGCGCATTTGCGATACCGGTACTTCGGTATAACTTTCAACGCCACCACTCATCATGCCTAATCCGGCAAAGTTTTCAATATCGCGTTTTACAATTCGTCCACCTTCTCCACTTCCTTGTAAAATACCCGGATTTAATCCGCGTTCTTCGGCCAGCTTTTTCGCCAGTGGAGAAATTTTAGTTCTTCCATTGGCAGAAGTGTTCACTGCAGTAGATTTAACTACTTTTTGGGTAGAAGCTACAGTAACGGTTTTGGGCGCTTCAACGGTTTTGGTCTCGGCAACAACCGGGGTTTGTACTGCTGTTTCTACTTTCGTTTCTTCTTTAGCGGCAGGAGCATTTTTCTTTTCTGCTTCCAGTAAAGCGGAAATATCTTCCCCCTGCTTTCCAAGAATGGCAAGAATGGAATCTACCGGAGCAGCTTTTCCTTTTTCAACACCAATATGCAATAACACACCGCTTTGGTACGATTCAAATTCCATCGTGGCCTTGTCGGTTTCAATCTCTGCCAATAACTCTCCGGATTTAACCGGATCGCCAACTTTCTTATGCCATTGTGCAACCACCCCTTCGGTCATGGTATCACTTAATTTGGGCATGCGTACTATTTCTGCCATCGTTCGGATGTATTTTTAGTATTCGATGATATAAGGATAATTCGGCTCGCTGTAAATATCGTTGTACAACTCGCTTGGATCCGGTAGCGGACTTTCTTCGGCAAACTTCACCGATTCTTCAACAATGTCTTCCACCTTTTTTTCAATCGCTTCAATTTCTTTTTCACTCAGGTATTTGTTGGCGCGAATGGTAGCTAAAACCTGCTCAATCGGATCTTTCTTTTTGTATTCTTCCACTTCCTCTTTGCTGCGGTATTTTTGCGGATCACTCATGGAATGACCTTTATAGCGATAGGTCATGATGTTTAATAAGGTCGGACCATCACCGCGGCGGGCACGGTCACAGGCTTCTTCAATGGCAAGGTGAACGGCTTCGCAACTCATTCCGTCAACATTAAACGAAGGCATATGATAAGAAGCGCCAATTTCAGAAAGATCTGTTACGTTCGTGGTACGTTCTACGGAAGTACCCATCGCGTAATTATTATTCTCAATAATAAAAATCACCGGAAGTTTCCACATCATGGCCATGTTGAAGGTTTCGTGCAGTGCTCCCTGACGAACAGCTCCATCACCCATGGAGGTGAAACAAACATTCTCGGTTCCTAAATATTTTTCCGCAAAAGCAATACCGGCACCCATTGGAATTTGAGCACCAACAATACCATGTCCACCCATCAGATTAATCTCCTTGTTGAACATGTGCATCGATCCGCCTTTACCTTTCGACATCCCCGTTTGGCGACCATATAATTCGGCCATCATGTATTTCGGATGCATACCCAATGCAATCGGATGAGCATGGTCACGGTAAGCCGTGATGTGTTTATCACCGGGGCGACAAGCAGAGGCCGTACCTGCAACAATGGCTTCCTGGCCAATGTAGAGGTGACAAAAACCACCGAATTTCTGCTGGAGATAAAGCTGACCCGCCTTCTCTTCGATTTTGCGCATTACGAGCATATCCTCGTACCACTTCACATAGGTTTCTTTCGAAAATTTTACCTTCTTATCATCCGAGGCCACCATCGATTTGGCCGATGCTTTCTTTGCTTTGGTATCTGAAGCCATTGAAAGGAATTTGATTGGGGACAAATATAACAATTATGCAACAGCAAAAAGGAAAACCTTAAAGCGGTTTCTTGAGTTTAGATTCGTTGAAAACCAAGGGTAATAAGCTATTTACGCTGTTAATGGCAATAATTTTACCACTGGCACTGGCCAATAAAAGGCGAATCGGGGTGTCCTGCTTAAACTCGTATTCCGACATACTTTGCCTGCAGGCTCCACAGGGGGCAACAGGTTCGTTTACGTCAAAATCTTCCGACAGCGCAATAATGGCCACCTTCTCAATGGTTTTACCCGGAAATTGAGCACCGGCTGCAAAAAAAGCAACACGTTCAGCGCAAAGTCCCGAAGGATAAGCCACGTTTTCCTGGTTCGAACCAATCACCATTCTCCCTCCGCTCAATCGCAAGGCGGCACCTACGTGATAGCGGGAATAAGGCGCATAGGCCGACTCGGCAGCTTCACGGGCAGCCTCCACCAATTGCACTTCATCGGCAGGCAATTCATCTAGAGAATCAAAGGTTTCGTAATGAAAACCCAATGTTTGAACGCTTTTTCCCATATCCTACTTGCGTTAATAGTCTGTTTATCTAACTTTATGAAAAGGTTATTCCCCCATTTTCAACGAATAAAGATAACAAAAGCTGATATGAAAAAGTTTTTTGCTGCATTTGTCTTCCTGGTTTTCACCCTGCCGGGTGATGCCCAAAATGAAGGAAATGCATTTTTTGGCGATGCCGTTATTCATGATGTGTACCTCACTTTCCACCAAAGCTCTTATTGGGATTCGCTAACCACAGGCTATACCAATGATGTGTATATTAAATGCGATGTGGTAATTGATACCGACACCATGCCCGACTGCGGCATAAAATTTAAAGGCAATTCATCCTATAATAATCCCTCCAATAAAAAATCGTGGAAGATCGATTTTAATGAATATGTCAGCGGACAAAAACACGATGGCTTAAAAAAAATCAACCTCAACAATTGTTTTAAAGATCCGAGTTTTCTGCGTGAAAAAATGATGCTCGATTTTCTTTACTACCGCGGAATTTATGGTCCACGCTGCACCTATACCCGCGTATATGTAAACGGGGTTTATTGGGGACTCTACACCGCCGTAGAAGAAATCGATAAAACATTTCTCGATTTGCGTTTCAACGATAAAAAAGGAAATCTCTTTAAAGGAGATCCCTCCGGCGATTTAAAATGGTTGGGAAGTAGTCCCACCGCCTATTACACCAAATACGAACTCAAAACCAACGAAACCCAAAACGACTGGACCGATCTGGTAACGTTCATCAATAAATTAAACAACACCGCAATTGGCGCTTTGCCCGATACCCTGGCTAATTATCTCGACATGGATAATTTCTATTATACCTGGGCATCGCATGTTTTATTTTCTAATCTGGATTCCTATTTAGGAAGCGGACATAACTATTACATCTATCACGATTCCACCATTAATCAATTCCGTTATATTTCATGGGACGTTAATGAAGCTTTCGGTAACTTTAATCAGGGGATGACCGTTGCTCAAATTGAGGCAATGAATATTTTTTACGTTCCCAATCCACCCGGTAATCGTCCCCTTCACGAGCGCCTTTTGCAAAACAACGCAGCGAAACAACGCCTTGCCGATGCCCTTTGCGATTTGGTGAATTATGATTTTTCAATCTGGACCCTCGATGCAAAAATCGATTCGCTGGCCAATGCCATTCGCGCCGATGTATATGCCGACAGCCTTAAATTTTACAGCAATCAGAATTTCGAAGACAACCTTAATAACACAGTAACGGTAGTTGGAAATCCGGGTGGTAACGACATGCCCGGTATTAAATCCTTTTTAACCAACCGCCGCAATTCGGTAGCTTCCCAATTAGGAGCCTACGGTTGTACGGTGGGGATTTCCGATATTCAAAATGAAATGCTTGATTTGTACCCGAATCCCGCCCATGACCAGATTCGGGTGGACGGACTCAACGAAAACAATTGTGTATACGAGATTTTTGATTTATCTGGAAGAATGATTTTAACCGGAAACTTAAATAACAGTCCTGTTATTTCCTTGCATGCAATTGCATCAGAAGGAATGTACATTTTACAAATGTATACGCCTTCCGGAAAAATCTATCGCAATAAATTCATGAAACAATAACAAAAAATCAATCATAACCATGTTTAAAAAGTTAAGCTTAGTATCCGTATTATTTTTACTTCTTTTTAGTGCTTGCCAGAAAGATGAAGGCGTAGGTGGAAAAGCGACCATTAAGGGTAAAATCTACATGAAAAATTACACTGGCGGGGTTTTGCAGGACCAGTATTATGCACCCGATTATGATGTGTATATCATTTATGGAGGAAGCAATACATTTTACGACGACAATGTGAAAACCAGTTACGACGGATCATTTGAATTCCGCTATTTGCGTCCGGGCACATACCAGATTTTTGCCTATACCAAAGATCCAATTACGGGAGATATTACTCCGGTTTTACAAACCGTGGAAATTAACGATAAAAAAGAAATTGTTACACTTGCAGATATTACCGTAAAAGGATAATGCAATTGCAGGACGTCATAGCAAACATGGATCCGATTTCACTCGATGAAATGGATAGCGTAAAGCTCATGAACCGAACCGATACCAAATTCGGATTCAGCGCATCGTTGCTACCCGAAATTTTAAAAGCCTGCAGTAACGATTACCGTATTCTCGAGGTCAACACCGTTCGCGCATCCGCCTACCGCACCTTGTATTTCGACACCCCCGATCATCAGCTCTATCTCGATCATCATAAAGGCAAACCTTATCGTTTTAAAATCAGAATCCGCAATTACATCGAGTCGAATTTATTCTACCTCGAAGTAAAAGTGAAAGTAAAAGGAAGAACGGTAAAATCGCGGATTAAGTTAAGTGGATTCGAAACTGAGCTCAGTGAAAAATCGAGAGCTTTTATTGAAAAAGCAACCGGAGAAAAATTAAATCTTGTTCCGGTATTATGGAACGGATTTCACCGGGTGACACTCATCAACCGAAAAGAAAAAGAACGACTCACCATCGATTTCGGATTGAACTTCGAAAACATGAAAGGTGAAAAAGAAGATGTGGGCTCTTTAATTATTGCAGAAGTAAAACAAGAAAACAGAAGCCGTTCTTCAAAAATTATTAATGTCCTGCGCCAATACGGAATTCGCGAATCGGGAATGAGTAAATATTGTGTAGGAACCGCACTTATCGAAAAAGAATTAAAATCAAATAATTTCAAGTCCAAACTACTGGCCATTGAAAAAATAAAAAAAGCAGCATAAACAATGAATCTATTTAATCTGATTCCCGGATTCCTACAATTGCAGGCAGAAGGTCTGAGCAACATGGATCTGGCAGGAGCCAAAGTGAAAATTAAACCCTATTCAGATTCCTTACTGGGAATGCCGGTTTACGACGATGACATCTGGAAAATGATATTCCGTTTTTCAATCAATTTAATCGTTATGGTGGTACTGATCCGGATGATCTATTACCCTACTACCAAACGCAAAGACTATTTATTTACCTACATGATGATCGGATTCATTTCCTTCTTCATTTGTATTGCGCTTAAAAATAAAGATATCGATACGGGGATGGCTTTGGGATTATTCGCCATTTTCTCCATTATCCGTTACCGCACCGATGCCATTCCGATTAAGGAAATGACCTATCTGTTTATTGTCATTGGAATTTCCGTAACCAATGCACTTACCGGAAAAGACAGTAGTTTAATTGGCTTGTTATTCATCAATGTTTCCCTGCTCTTTTTAGCATACGGTTTCGAAAAAATCTGGCTGCTTAAACATGAATCTACACGCATAGTGCTCTATGAGAAAATAGAAAACATAAAACCCGAAAACCGCGCAGCATTAATTCAGGATCTGGAAAACAGAACTGGAATAAAAATCAATCGCGTAAGCATCGGTAAAATCGATTTCCTCCGCGATGTGGCGCAGATATTTGTACACTATTACGAGGACGAACAAAAAAACATCAGCAATTACGCATCCACCTCCACTTCCGACGGCGATGATGATTAAAAAACGGATATATATTCTTGCGCTATTTCTATTGTTTTGCGGCAATGGAATGGCGCAGTATTGGGACAATCAGCAATGGTTTGCTCCTTCTTTAAAGTATAGTCTTTCCAAAGAATTAAAACTCGAATTCGAACAGGGATTTCGCTTTTCGGAATTCTCTCAGATCAACACGTCCTATTCCGATTTCGGTTTATCTTATAAAATCAATAAGCACTTTAAAATAGCAGGTGGTTATCGCCACATCTACCGCGGCACCTGGAACGACCCGGATAATATCGACGATCGTTTTTATGTAGATGGATCTACCGAAGATAAAAATGGAGATTTTAAATTCGGCTGGAGAATGCGATTTCAGGCGCGTTTTCGCGATTGGCATACCAGCGAAATGGGATGGCGACCACAACTCATCTGGAGAAATAAAGTATCTGTTTCCTATAAGGGAATTGATCATATCACACCCTATATCAACATCGAATTATTTACGCGATTAAACGATTTGGGAGAAAAAATATATAGTCAGCAAATCCGCTATTACCTCGGTGCAGATTATGAAATTTCCAAAGAAGTGGAGGTTGGTTTATTCTATATGCACCAACGCGAATTCAATTGCAAAAATCCGGAATTCAATCACGTTATCGGATTAAACCTGAACTTCAGTTTGTAATTAATCGGCAATTAACAAGACCACTGCAGATGCAGTAATTCCCTCTTCGCGTCCCACATAACCCAATTTTTCATTGGTGGTTGCTTTAATGGAAATATCGTCGGCCGTTACTTCCAGAATAGCAGCAATGCTTTCGCGCATGGCATCAATATGGGGTTTAATTTTTGGTTTTTCCAAACACAACATGGCATCAATATTATTGACGCGAAAACCTTTTTCTTTAATCAGATCAAAGGTCCGTTTCAATAAAATTTTCGAGTCGATCCCCTTAAATTCAGAGGAAGTATCCGGGAAGTGAAATCCGATATCCCGTAGCGACAAAGCGCCAAGCATGGCATCACAAATAGCGTGTAAAACAACATCGGCATCGGAATGACCAACCGCTCCTTTTTCTGCCGGAATCTTAACACCGCCCAGCCACAAATCATAACCTTCGCTCAGGCGATGAACATCAAATCCATAACCGATCCGAAGCTTCATTAGTCAACTCCTTTGTCTTTGTCCTTCTTCAGACTTTCGAACGAAAAGCGCAGTGAAAAACGAAGTGTACGGTTCAACGGATTTTGTTGGGAGATCGAAATCAGATACGATAAATCCAAAGAGAACACGGAATATTTAATCCCTGCTCCAATCGTGAAATACTTTCTGTTTCCTTTGCTGGCATGCTCATGAAAATAACCGGCACGCGCAGCGAATTGTTTGGCATACCACCACTCAATTCCGGGCGACAAAGTAAATTCTCTTAATTCTTCTTTGAATTTGGATCCTTTTTCAATTTGGGCTTGTCCATTGGCATCGTAAACGGGATTACCGCTATTGTCATACACAAAGGTTCCTGGTGCATCATTGAATGACCCAAAAATACCGGCAGCAACACCTACATTCGGATCACGGCCGCTAAGAATGGATGGATTTCCATCGGCATCATACACAACACTTCCGAGACTGTCTAATTCATAAATCGGAGGAGTTGGAACAAGTAGTTTATTCACGTCGAACGCAAAAGTAATTTTGTTGTATTCGTCAGGATTCAAACTTAATGCCGTTCCCAAGCGCATGTTGCAGGGAAGGAAATCGCGTTGTGCGGTATTGGTGTAATTCATTTTTGCACCAATGTTCGAGATGTTAAACCCTAATCCTAAATCGGCATCCATATCACCGAGTTTCACATCGGGATTAGTATAGTATCCGCTCACATCCACCGCCACCGATTTTCCGGCCTTGGTATTGGCACCCTGCACAATTACACCACCGGTCAGGTTAGAGTAAATGAAACGGGCCGACATGGCCATGGAGAAACGATCGGATAATTTACGCGAGTAGGTTCCATCCAGCGAAAATTCATTCGGAACATAATCGCGGATGACGCTACCATTCTGATCGGTGAACGTAATGTTTCCTAATGAAAAATAACGCAAGGCAGCACCTACGGCCGATTTTTTATCGAGTTTTTTATAGCCTGCTAAATAAGCAAGATTAATATCGGGAACAAGATTGCGTAACCAGGGAGAATAACTCATGGAGAATTCCATTTCATTATCCGCAAAAGCAAGCTTCGCAGCATTCCAATGAATGGCATTCGCATCCGGTGAAATAGCAACCCCGGCATCACCCATAGCACCGGAACGGGAATCCGGACCAATTTGTAAAAATGGAACTGCAGTGGTAATGGTATTTAACTGAACCTGTTCCGCTCTTGAACTCTGTGTCTGAGCCATCCCTTGAGAGGCCACAATCAACGCCAAACCAGCCAGGCCACTTGTTTTCTTATTCATCATTATTGCTTGTACTTGGTGAAAAGTCAACAAATATACGCAAAAGAAGTTCGTATATTGTTCAGAAGGGAGGCTATTTGAGGAAGGGTAGAAATCCGAGGATAAACATCAACGGAGAATCACCAGTTTTTCAAATTTTTCAAGCGTATTGCCATCCTCGGTTCGCACCTTTACGCGATACACATAGGTCCCGATGGCCAGCTTATCACCGTAATCATCCGTTCCATCCCACTCAATCGGCGAGATCCGGTAGCCCTGGGTGGCGACATTCTCCTGAATGGTTTTCACCAGCTTTCCGGCAACGGTAAATACCTGTATCTGTACATCCAATTGGGCGCAACTTTGATTGTGTTCAAAGAAAAACTGCGTACGTGTGGTAAAGGGATTCGGATAATTCAATACATGATCCAGCGCAATTTCGGCAGAACTTGCTACCACAAAATCAGTCGTTGCTTCGGCTGAATTATTATACACATCCCATACCTTGAATTTCAATTCATGATTTCCTTCCGATAATTTTTCGAATTGATACGAAACCACTCCCGCCTGGTAAGTGTTCGCTTCCGATTGGTAAAATTCATTGAGCACAATCGGATTCGAGGTGTTTCCGTCGAGCACCGCGGTGATGTCGTGACCAATCCCCGTGCCTACTGTATTCACACCGTTTTCATCCGAAACTTTAGCAAACATTTTCGGATTCTCATTGGTAATACTTCCGGGAACAAAATTCTCGTCGTTTAGAAACAAATGAACGGTGGGACCCTGATCATCCACAGGAGCGTTTGGATTAGTTCCTCCAACAATGAAATTGAAATCATATCCATTGGCATCAACACTTCCATCGTGTGCGTAAAAACTGAATTTCCCTGGTCCAAACTGATAGGAAATATCTTTTGGCACTACAAATGAAAAACTAAAATATCCATTGGTAATCGTTGCTTTACCACGGTAAATAACATTGTTGCGCAAATCAAACGAGCGGACATACGACCCCGGATCATTTCCTAAAGTATAAAGCGTTTGTTCTTTATCAAACACAGTAGGAAAACAGATTCCGTTATAAGAAGTTAAAATATTTCCCTGCTGATCTTCGATGTGACCGGTCACTGTAATCCGCGATAAGGCTTTTAAAGTATCTGTTGCTCCACCAATGGCCACCGAATTAATGGAATCTGCCACCACCTTATGCTGAGGTAATTTTAAGCGGACAGCCGGATCTCCCAATAAGGTAAAATTGCGGGTATTGGAAGTCAAAATCTGATTGATCGTTAAATTTTTGGTGAGCATAAAAATATCACCCAGGGTGCGGGGATTTCCATTGCTGCGTTGCAATACTACACGATTAAAGTTTTTGTTCAGTGTTTCGTTCGGACCTGAATACACCAATCGCGTAGTGGTGAGTAATGCAATTCCACCGCCATTTCCATTAAGCAAAACATATTCACCTGCAGAAGTTCTTCCCGGATCATCAAAACGTGAAAACTCACAGGTGGCGGTCATGAACAAAGGTAAACGCGGCGAATTGGACCATCCGTTTACAGTGGCAACATCCAAAATTCGCTCATGTGCCCAACCTACCTCACCACCGTGACCAATATAATTCACTACCAAAGCACCACGTTCCACACTCGATTTTATTTTTTCGGTCGCCTGCGGATAGCGTTCTCCACCCGGAGTACTTTCCTGCAAGAAGGCGTCGAGATAAATTTTCTCCACATTAATCACCGGGTGAATTAATTTCAGTGAATCCGCAAACTCTTCCGCACCGTCGATATACGTATTGGCATCTTCATCATCGGCAATAAAAACGTACCAGTTTCTCCAATCACCAAGTGATTCATTATTGTTGGCATTGCAGCAATCCAAATTTGTAGCAGAACTTGCATTTCCTGAATTCTGCGAATAATTCCTGATTTTATCTACCACCGCCTGGGCTTCGTCGGTATTCTGACATGGAATTCTTCCAACGGCCATATCGAGTAAATCCGAATTATTCATGTTTTCTGTCGGATCCAGCATCACAAAATAATCATCCGAAACAAAACTCACCGTAACCAATGTCGATTCAATCGATTCATACGTTGGAATAAATGAAGTATTCCCCCCCGCGCGGTTTTTATTATCATAAGAACCATCGCCCATGAGTAAAACATACTTCGGAAGCAAATTAGGATCGCCCCCAGCGCGCTCGTAAAACATGCGTAAAAATTGTTTTATCGCTGTTGCATCTTTCATGCCCGAAGAAAACTCGTTGTAAATGGAAAATACGTTGACCACTTGCGAAGTTGTTCCTTCGGCATTATGTAAATCGGCTAACTGCTGGGCTTGATTGTAAAAATTGGGATGGGTAACAATGATCAGATCAGTCGGACTCAATGCATGCAAATCCTGATTATCGACTTTACCGAATTTAACCGGTGTTCCAAATGAAGAACTGGAACTAAAGCAGACAAATTCACGCAGTGCATCAGCTTCCAAACGGAACGAGGCCAAACCGGAAGCAAGTGTTAAATTCTGATTCATCACATTCGTGGGATCGGTCACTTCCCAAACATGAAGATCTGAACTAACATAATTAATTTGATAGTCGGCAACATTCCCTGTTCCTACCGAATTTTTGTCCTTGAATTCCATTACGCCGGAAGTAAACAACAATAAGCGTCGTGCCGTTACTTCCAGATAATTCAACCAGCCTTGCGATATGGCAGAATATTTATTGAATTGAATTTTGATATCTACAGAAGAGGAAACAGGTAAAAAATTCATTATACCATTACCCGGATTAGCAGCTGCTGCATAAGATCCGGTTCCTACACCAGGAATTGAAATGGTCATTGCTCCGCTGGTCCCAACTCCCGTTATGTAAAAATTACTCGATCCCGATCCCGGAGTTTTTGCGGCCATGTCGGCTTTTACACGGACAGGTTGCGTAACATCAATATTCGGAAAGGAAAACGAATAGGTGTTTTCGGTGGAAAAATCGAACAAATCGCCATACCATTCGCGACCCGATTTCACCAGATTGTATTGATCCGGTTCAATGAATTTCATTTCATCGAAACTTGTTACCGTATGCGTAGCACTTAATGAAGTTGACGATTGATTGGTAATTCGTTTTGGACTTAATGTGCTGCTGTTTACATTCACAAAATAATAGGAGGTGTCGCAATAAATATTACTGGTGTGGTAATAATACTGTCCAGATACATTGTACTTGATCGTATGCGCCGATTTAGCATAGAATAAAAAATAATCTCCCGCATCAAAGGTGCCATCATTTCCATCGTGCATTTCAATGGCATTTTGCAAAAGATCATCCGGACGATAATCCAGATTATATTCCGGCAACATTCCAAAACTATTTCCAAACAGATTAATCGCATCAGAATTCACATTTTGAAGATTGGCGCCCATAGCAACTAAATCTTCGTAGCTCACTTTGTAAACTCCGTTTTGCAAAACCCCCATTTTATACCAGTCGCCACTTCCCGGAGCCATCACCGAACTGGAAACAAAACTCCGGTTATTACTTCTGGTTTGAAGTGAAGT
>JAIBBF010000038.1 GCA_019694795.1 Flavobacteriales bacterium
AAAAACATCCCGACAAATCTGCCGGGATGTTCTGAATATGGTGCAAGAAAATTTATCCTCCGAAATCGTCGAAACGAACATTTTCTTTAGGTACTCCCCAATCTTCGCACATTTTAACAACGGCTTTATTCATCATTGGAGGACCACAGAAATAAAACTCAATGTCTTCCGGTGAATCGTGTTTGGAAAGGTATTGGTCAATTACTGCCTGGTGAACGAATCCGATAAATCCATCACCATTTGGATCATTGATATCTTTTTTTGCCACCCAATTATCTTCCGGCAGAGGTTCAGATAATACGAGGAAGAATTTAAAATTCGGGAATTCTTTTTCGAGGTCACGGAAATAGTGAATATAGAATAACTCCTCACGTGAACGTCCGCCGTACCAATATGTCACTTTTCTACCTGTACGCAATGTTTTGAATAATTCATACAAGTGAGAACGCATAGGTGCCATTCCGGCTCCACCACCCACATACAGCATTTCTGCATCAGAAGGGTTGATAAAGAATTCACCATATGGACCGGAAATTATTGCTTTATCGCCTGGTTTCAGGTTAAAGATATAAGAAGATGCTACACCCGGATTTACATTCATCCAGCCATTCTTAGCACGATCCCATGGTGGAGTAGCAACACGAACGTTCAGCATAATGCGTCGTCCTTCTGCAGGATACGAAGCCATGGAATAAGCGCGTACCACTTCTTCGTTGTTTTTCATCACCAGATTCCACATTCCGAATTTATCCCAGTGCTTTTTAAATTTCATTGGTTCACCCGGGTGATCTTGTGGATGCGCAGTAATATCCATTTCTGAATACTTCACTTCGCAAGCAGGGATTTTAATTTGAATATATCCACCTGCTTTATAATTCATATCCTCTGGAATTTCAACAATAAATTCCTTGATAAAAGTAGCCACGTTATAGTTCGATACAACTTTCGCTTCCCACTCTTTAATACCAAGAATTTCTTCGTGGATATGAATTTTCATATTCTCTTTCACTTTCACCTGACATCCAAGACGCCAGTGTTGCTGAATTTCTTTACGTGAAAAGTTGGGAATCTCGGTTGGAAGAATCTCTCCGCCACCTTCGGTTACCTGGCATTTACACTGTAAACATGTTCCACCTCCACCACAAGCAGATGGCAAAAATATTTTTTCATTACCCAGTGTGTTCAACAAGGAACTACCGGCATCCACTTCAATGACTTTATCATCATTGATAACAATCTTCACTTTTCCGGATGCTACCAGCTTGGATTTAGCGTATAGCAGAAGTCCCACGAGCAGCAACGTAACTGCAACGAAAACGACTAATGTGATTATGATTACCTGTGTCATGGTAAATATGTTTAAGAATGATATTAGAATTTAATTCCCATGAAACTCATGAATGCAATACCCATAAGTCCGGTTAAAATAAAACTGATTCCTAATCCGCGTAACGGTGCAGGAACATGAGAATAACGAATACGCTCACGAATGGCAGCAAGGAGGATAATGGCAATGGCCCATCCTATTCCACTTCCAACCGCAAATGAAGTAGCGTGTAAAATGCTTGGGTATTGACGCTCCTGCATAAAGAGCGCACCACCGAGAATGGAGCAGTTTACGGCAATCAGCGGAAGGAAGATACCCAGTGCACCATACAATGCAGGAAGGAATTTTTCTACTGACATTTCCACTAATTGTACAAATGCTGCAACAACGGCAATAAAAAGAATGAAGGATAAGAAACTCAAATCAATTCCTGCTGCTTCTTTTTCTCCCAATAACCACGATAAAGCTCCTGGTTTTAGAAGGTAATTTTCGAGCAGGTAGTTCAAAGGAACAGTCATTCCCAATACGAAAATAACTGCAGCTCCTAACCCGATTGCTGTTTTAACTGACTTAGAAACGGCGAGGTATGAGCACATTCCCAAGAAGAAAGCGAAAATCATATTGTCGATGAAGATCGCCTTGATGAATATATTTAAAACTTCCATGATCTGTTTATTCTTTAAGATTAGGATTCAATGAGTTTGGTATTGCGGGCGCGTTGGATCCAAATGTAGAGTCCAACCAGCATCAATGCCATTGGAGGCAAAATGATAAAGTTGTTAAGTACATACCATCCATCAGGATTGTTTACAGAATATATCCATGATTCTGGTAACACTTGTGCTCCCCAAAGTTTTCCTGAACCAAAAAGTTCACGAACAACTCCTAAAGTCATTAATACAATACCGTATCCAAGTCCGTTTCCTAAACCATCCAACACAGAAGGCCAAGGTTTGTTTCCTAAAGCAAAAGCCTCAATACGTCCCATAATGATACAGTTGGTAATGATAAGACCAACGAATACCGAAAGTTGTTTACTTACGTCATAAACGAAAGCCTTCAGGGTTTGGTCAACAATAATTACCAACGCAGCAACAACAACCAACTGTACGATAATACGAATACGGTTAGGAACGATATTTCGCATTAAGGACATCAATACGTTTCCGAGAATGGTTACTGCTGTAACGGATGCAGCCATTACGAATGCATTTTTTACTTGAACGGTTACAGCAAGTGCAGAACAAATTCCCAATACCTGAACGGTAACCGGGTTAGAATCATTCAACGGATCTGTAATCAGTTTTCTGTTTTTCTTAGAGAAGAGCCCTTCTTTGGGAGCTTTTTTAACCTCTGTAGTACTCATATCCTCAGTTTGTAGCTGTTACGCTGTTCGACATAGATTTAAAATATACGCTGTACACACTCAGGCAACGGGTAAGCATTTCATCTACACCTTTAGATGTAAATGTCCCTCCCGAAATACCATCTACAGTATGTTCAGTTTGTGGTGTACCTGGTTTAACTACACGAATGGAAACGAAATTTCCGGTTTCGTCGTTCAGTTTTTTACCCGGGAACTGACCTTCGAAAAAGTCGGTGGTAATTTCAGCTCCAAGTCCAGGTGTTTCACTCTTGTGATCGAAAGAGGCACCTGCTACGGTATTCATATCTGCTTCTACAGATACATAGCCCCAGATACCAGCCCAAAGTCCTAATCCCCCTACCGGCATTACGAAATAGGTTTTGCTTTCTTTTTCGCAAACAAACAGCGGGTATTTACGCTCTTCCGGTTTTTTATCCTTGAATTCGGTCAACGCATTAATATCTAATGCCGCCTTAATCGGATCGCCACCCAAGGTTGCCGGATCGATAGCTTCACCTTTTGCATTGAGGATGATCGCTTCTTTTACGTGTTCATTAAATTTCGCTTCTGCTCCTTTTAAATCCGTTTTGATTTGAAGAGCAGCCAGGATATTTTGCTTTTTATCATTCAGAATGTTGGCATCCTGAAATGGTTTCAGCAATTGTGCAACCAGCACTAAAGCTGTTCCAACCACCACGCACATTACAAATGCGAAGATGATGGTATAGGCGTTACTGTCTTTATTAATAGCCATGATTACGCAGTTTTAAGTTTAGCGCGGTTAAGGCGACGTTTGATGTTGGATTGAATCACGAAGTGATCGATGGTTGGTGCCAAAACGTTAGCAAGAAGAATTGCCATCATTACCCCTTCCGGATAGGCAGGGTTAAAGACGCGAATCATAATGGAGAACATACCGGCAAGGAAACCGTAAATTATTTTTCCGGTGGCAGTTTGTGCCGCAGTTACAGGATCGGTAACCATGAACACCATACCAAACATAAATCCACCCATCATTAATTGATGCATTGGATCTACTTCCATATAAGGATTAGCACCCCAAGCGTTGAAAATGCTTTGCATTACGAAACCGCCTGCAAACATGGAAGCCATAATTCTGAATGATCCGATTCCGGTTAAGATCAAAATTACGCCACCAATTAAAATAGCTAGTGCAGAAGTTTCTCCGATAGATCCTGGTTCAATTCCAAGGAAGGTATCCTGAAGCGTAGCCACTTTCGTCATCACTGCTTCTTTTTGAGTTGGATTATCAACCAGCGTTGCTAAATGTCCGAGGTTCGTTGCTCCCGTATAGCCATCAATGAATTTTGTTTTATCGCCACTGATCCACACTTCACCGGAGGTGAACGTAGGATAAGCAAAGAACAAAAATGCACGGGCTGTAAGGGCAACGTTTACAATGTTCATACCGGTACCTCCGAATACTTCTTTCGCAAAAATAACAGCGAAAATAGTTCCAAGAGCAACCATCCAAAGCGGAACATCCGGCGGCATCACCAATGGAATTAATAATCCGGATACCAGGAATCCTTCCTGAATTTGGTGTCCTTTTGCAATACAGAATGCGAACTCAACGCCTAATCCTGCTGCATAGGAAACCACAATAATTGGTAAAACTTTAATTAAGCCATAAATAAATTTATCGCCCATGCTTGCAGTTTCGCCTAATGCCGTAAAATGCCAGTGACCCACATTCCACATTCCAAAGATCATGGCTGGAACCAAAGCAAGAATTACGGTAACCATGGTACGTTTTAAGTCGATACCATCACGAATGTGAGCACCTTTATGGGTGGTGTGGTCGGGAGTAAACAAGAAAGTAGCAAGACCATCATACACCGGGTGGAACTTATGCAGTTTTCCACCTTCCTTAAAGGATGGCTCTAACTTTCTGACAAAATTTTCTAGGAACTTCATATCCTGATCTGTCTTTATTTAAAACAATTTTTCTTATTACATGCATTCTTTACGTACGAGGTCGAGCCCATCGCGAACCAACTGCTGGGAGTTGATTTTGGAAGTACAAACGAATTCGCACAGCGCAAAATCTTCAGGGTCTACCTCATAAATACCCAGGTTTTCCATTGCTTCAAGGTCGTTCACAATAATCGCCTTTAACAATTGAACCGGATAAATATCGAATGGGAATACTTTTTCGTACTGACCTGTAACTACAAAAGCGCGTTCTTCGCCGTTGAGATTGGTATCTAAACTGAACTTTTTACCCGGCATTAACCAGGTAGGGAAAGTACGCGACAATGAAAATTTGGAGAAACCAGGACCCATCCATCCTTTGGTAAGGAAGAATTGTAATTTGTTGCCCTCTTCGATAACCGTTACCTGATTATCATAATAACCGATATTTCCTTGAGCAGCAACTTGAGTTCCAGTTAACACATTACCGGAAATGATGCGCAATTCTTTCGAATCATTCAAATTTCCTTCGGTAAGTTGTGCCATTGGAGCACCTGCTACCAAACGGTAATATTTTGGATTTTTTACTTCAGATCCGGTTAATGCAACCACTTTACTGAAATCAGCTTTACCGGTTCTGAAAAACTTACCGATAGAAACCAAATCCTGTGGATTTACATACCAAATTACATCGCCCTTGTTAATGGGATCGATATGGTGGATTTGTACACCGACATTTCCAGCCGGATGTGGACCAGATACGGTATTAATTTGAACTCCCTTGGAGTTAGAAAACACTTTGGATTGACCCAGATTTCCATTCACGTTTAAATGAACTTTTCCGGAAGTTAATTTCGCAATAGCGTCTAATCCCAATTGGAAATCTTCGCCCTGACCGTGAACGATAAAATCGTAATCTGGAGCAAGTGGTGATGTATCGAAAGAACTTACGAAAATCGATTTGGGCATGTCGGCCGGATCGGCTACACTGGTAAACGGACGCTGACGAACGAAGGCCCATAAACCAGATTGCAATAAACGATTGAGAATTTCTTCGCGACTTAATCCTTTCGGATCTCCGCTTGGAAATGACTCATATGAAGTTTCTGCATCAGCTTCGATACGAACTTCAAGAATTTTACGTTTTTCACCACGCACAACCGCCGTAACCTTACCGCTAACTGGAGAAGTAAAGCGAACTCGGTCGTTGTACTTGTTGATGAAAAGAACAGAACCTGCTTTTACAGAATCACCTTCTTTTACAACCATCTTGGGAACAAGACCATGGAAATCGGTCGGTTTAATCGCGTAAGTGCCTTTGACAGGAAGGGTAACGAGAACTTTTTCGGCCTCGCCTTTTAACCTGATATTCAGGCCCCGCTTGATTTTAATGGCTTTCGACATGGAAAGGATGTTTTTATATGGGGAGCAAAATTATCAAAATGTTGAACGAAACAAATCTTTTTGTCCATTTTTGCTGTGTAAGAAATGAGCTATTTTATGTTAACATCCAATATTCGGTCAATCCTCCTATTTTCCACCACGTTAGGAATTCTGGCTACGGCCTGTAATCCCGGAGGTCAGGCCGACCCTAACAGCGGCGTAGTGGGGACAGATCCTTATGTTGAACCGGTTAATGAGTTGATTTACAATGACCATGTGTACAAAAAATCAATTCACACTCCGATGTGCTATAAAACGGGGTTCCCCTTAAACCCACCGGTAATAGCTTTACTTTCTGATGAGAGTGTTACCATCAGTTTTGATGATTTTGATGCCAATGTGAAGGATTTGTACTATTCTATCATTCATTGCGATGCCGATTGGAATCCATCCGGGATGATGGAACAGGAATTTTTGGATGGCTTTTTTACGTATAACGTCACCAACTACAAATATTCCTTTAATACTTATCAAAATTACCTGCATTATTCATTGCAAATTCCCAATGAAAAAACAAAAATCCGTAAATCGGGGAATTACCTGGTAAAAATTTTTGCGAATAATGATCAAAACCAACTAGTCCTTACCCGCCGGTTTATGGTGTATGAAAATGGAGTTAACATTCAACACCAATACAAACGACCTCAGGATCCGGAATACAGAAGCAGTAAACAGGAAATTGATCTAACCATCAATTTCGGTGCATTAAATGTTCCGAATCCATTTTCAGATTTGAAAGTAGTAATCCAACAAAATAATCGCTGGGATAATGTAGTAAAGAACATAAAACCCATGTTTGTAAAGGATAAAGAATTGGTGTTCGATTTGGATGAACCTAATATTTTTAATGGCGGAAATGAGTTTCGTTTTTTCGATTTAAAAAGTCTCGGATACAATTCTCCCAATGTAGCAAGAGTGATTAAAGACACCATTCCGTATCATATTTTATTATTAAACGATGAACGAAGACCGTATAAAAAGTATATGACTTCATTCGACATCAACGGAAAATTTTTGGTTGGAAATGTTTTATCCAACGAACCCGAAACTGAATCGGATTATGTTTGGGTACATTTCTATTTACCCTATGATCAACCGTTGGACAGTGGTAATATTTACTTGTTTGGCGCTTTGAGTGATTGGCAAACCAAGGATGAATTTCAAATGAAATACAATTACCGAAGCAACCGATACGAACAAACCGTATTTCTTAAACAAGCATATTATAACTACGAATACGTGTTTTTGTCCGACAAATCGAAAACCGTTGATGAAACTTTAGTGGAAGGAAATCATTTTGAAACAGAAAACAACTACACTATCCTTGTGTATTTCAGGGATATGCGACAGAACTGTGATCGTTTAGTCGGGGTTCAATTCATTAATTCGAACAAGGGTTAACCTTTGCGTAATTATTCGTTGCTGGGAATAAAAGTTTTTCTATTTTGGTAGTTGAAATGGTAACTGATATTTCAGCCGGAGTTTTAGTGAGTGTACAAATGCACTATGAAGATGATTTGTCGAATCCGGCGAATCGTCACTTTATTTATTCCTACAAAATCCGACTTGAAAATAAAAATGAATTTCCCGTTCAATTGCTTCGTCGCCATTGGTACATTCAGGATTCACTCGGTTATCCGCGAGAAGTAGAAGGCGAAGGTGTGGTTGGTCAGCAACCCCATTTGTTACCTGGCGACAGTTATGAATATGAATCGGCATGTAACCTGGCCAGTGATTTTGGTTTAATGTTCGGAACCTATTTGTTTAAAAATATGGTTGACGGTACTTTATTTCAAGTACAAATTCCCAAATTTCAATTGTTCACGCCCGACCGGTTAAATTAAGTTGAAGCGAAATCTATATCCCTACATTTCTCCTGTTTTAACATGGGTTGAGCTTGTATTTATCGTATTAGTTGCCCTTTCATCGGCGAGTCCCTCCTCCTCTATTTTATTTTCAGATAATGCCATCACAACAGTTGCTTTCTCATTGGGAGCGGCTTATCTGATCTCATTGCCATTTCCTCCGTCCGACTACCTGGAAAAGGCTCGTCAAACCTTTGTTATTTCACGTTTGTTAATGATGATAAGTTGCGCATCGGTGATCTGCTATTTTTCCGGTTATAGGATTTATCCGATGTTGGTCACACTTTCTGCCACGGGATTATCCCTTTTGCCTATGAAATCAAGTACTACAGACCGACAAAAACCTCTTCGCGGGGAGATGATCCGGATTGCACTTTGGTTGTTGTTTTGTGCAGGTGAATTTGTGGTTTATTTCTCGGAATCGAATCCCTGAATTAAACGGACTTCTATCTGCTTTTCATTCAAATTCCGCCAGGCTAAATCATATATACCACGGTAATTTTCACCTGAAGGGTGCTGGAAGGAATGGGTATGAAAATGGAATTGAAATCCTCGCATGGAAAGAAACTCCAGATTCAACTCGCGGCGGGATGCGGATCCTAAAGCCTGGAATAAAATTTTTCGGTTTTGTCGCAAAATGGAATTTACATTTCTGATGTTGTCGGGATGGTCTCTTTCCCTTCGGTTGTGAAACTGACTTCTGCACTGATCGGAACAGAATTTTTTATCAATTCTACCGGCGAATGTAATTCCGCATTCTAAACAAAAACGATCATTTTTCATGAATTATTCTGGCAATATCGGGTTTAAAATAAAGTTGACTTTTCATCACTTTACCATCTTCCCGGAATATCGGTTTTCCATTTTCATCCAACTTGCTCATGTTGCTGCGTTGTATCTCGAGAAAAACCTCCTCGATTTTATGTTGCAGTCCATGACGTAAAATTGTACCGCACAAAATGTAAAGCTGATCTCCCAGTGCATCTGCAATTTCAACCAAATCTCCCTTTTTACAAGCCTCAAGGTATTCCTCATTCTCTTCGAGCATCAGACGGTGACGAAGCATAAATTCCTCTTCCTTTACAAGAAGAGTGGGATTATCGTGGTTCTTAATCAGGAAAGCATCGTGAAACTCACGGACACAATCAATGGTGTCCTGCAAAGAAAGTCGGCGGCGGTCATTCATACAAGTGAAAAATTTTCTGCAAATTAAGATTCGGCGGGATAAGAACAATGCTAAAATGGTTAACATTTTTTAACAGCGAAGGACTCCCTCTATGACGTTATAAAGGAGAAATTTGTGTTGAAAAATCTATTCTGAATATGGAAATGAATGAAAGCGGAACTCTTGGTTCGGTAAATAAAGGGTTCGACATCCGGGAGCTGAATGAAAAAATTCAGCGCGAAAGTGCTTTTGTGGATGTGCTGAGTCACGAAATGGATAAAGTGATTGTTGGCCAAAAATACATGGTGGAACGATTACTCATTGGATTGTTGTCTAACGGACATATTTTGCTTGAAGGTGTTCCGGGTCTTGCAAAAACGCTGGCCATTAAAACGCTTTCGGAATGTATCGATGCGAAATTCAGTCGCGTTCAATTCACCCCCGACTTATTACCGGCCGACTTAGTGGGGACCATGATTTACAATCAGAAAAAGGAAGAGTTTACAGTTAAAATGGGTCCCATTTTTGCCAATTTCATTCTTGCGGATGAAATTAACCGTGCTCCGGCAAAAGTTCAAAGTGCTTTGTTGGAGGCCATGCAGGAACGACAAATCACCATTGGTGAAAACACCTATAAATTACCCGAACCATTTTTAGTTCTTGCCACCCAAAATCCGGTTGAGCAAGAAGGAACGTATCCACTTCCAGAAGCGCAGGTGGATCGTTTTATGTTGAAGGTGGTTTTAAACTATCCCAAAAAAGAAGAAGAAAAACTTATTATTCGTTCCAATATCTCTCCGGAAGGTATGCCGAAACCGAATAAGGTTTTATCTCCTGAAACCATTGTATCGGCAAGAAAATTGGTGCGGGAAGTTTATATGGACGAAAAAATTGAACAGTATATCGTAGATATCATTCACGCAACACGATATCCGGGTCAATGTGGTTTATCCAAAATTGAACCACTGATTAGTTTTGGAGGTTCTCCGCGTGCGTCCATTAATCTTGCATTGGCAGCAAAAGCTTATGCCTTTATTCGCCGAAGAGGATATGTCATTCCAGAAGATGTGCGTTCTGTTTGTCACGATGTGTTGCGTCACCGTATCGGATTAAGTTTCGAAGCTGAAGCAGAAAACATCAGTGTAGAAAGCATCATCAATGAAATTCTCAATAAAGTAGAAGTTCCTTAATTCTTCACCGGGTGATGATGGATACACGTGAGTTATTAAAGAAAGTCAGAAAGATCGAAATCAAGACCAAAGGCTTGAGCGAGCAGATTTTTTCCGGCGAATACCATTCCGCATTTAAGGGACGTGGAATGGCCTTTAGTGAGGTGCGTGAATATTTGCCCGGCGATGATATCCGTGCGATTGACTGGAACGTAACAGCGCGTTTTAATCATCCCTACATTAAAGTTTTTGAAGAAGAAAGAGAATTAACCGTAATGCTTTTGATTGACCTTTCTGCGTCTTCAGAATTTGGAACCAATAAGCAATTCAAGCGCGAGCTTATTGCCGAACTATCTGCCGTTATTGCATTTTCTGCAATGAAAAACAATGATAAAATCGGAGCAATTTTATTTACAGATAAAATCGAAAAATTTATTCCGCCTAAAAAAGGGAAAAGTCACGTTTTGCGAATTGTAAGTGAAATCATTTCCACCGAACCCACGCAAAAAGGGACATCGCTCAATGTTCCCCTCACCTACCTGATTAATGCCATTAAAAAAAGGAGCATTGCCTTTCTCATTTCTGATTTTATTTCGAACGAATCCTTCTATGACGTACTAAAAATTGCCTCCAGAAAACATGATTTGGTGGCACTTGAAATAGCCGACCAGCGGGAAAAATCTATTCCTAATCTGGGGCTGATTCAAATACGCGATAATGAATCAGGAAAAGTAAGATGGATTCATACAGGAATTCCTTCCGTTCGCAGGTCCTTTGCTAAAAAAGCAAGTGAACAATCAAAAATGGTTATGCAACAATTGCAAAAATCCGGAGTGGATCATGTGCAAATTCTAACCGGTGAAAATTATGTAAAACCTTTAATGAATTTATTCAAGAAAAGAAACCGATGAAAGTGAATTCCACCATATTACTTTTTATCGCTCTGTTTTCTTTCATTAGAATGAACAGCAACGCGCAGGAATTGCAGGCTTCGTTTGACAAAAAGAATATTTTAATTGGTGAACATATCAACCTGGTTTTAAAAATTAAGGATTGTCCACCAAAGGCCACTATTATCTGGCCCCAATACACGGATACGTTAAGCACATCTCACCTGGAGATGGTTCAGGTTCATCCACAGCCGGAGAACTCCATTGAGCAACATTACACCGTAACATCTTTCGATAGCGGATATCATGCCGTTCCGCCTTTTTTTGCAGTGGTAAATGGCGACTCCCTATTCTCCAATGCTCTGTTGCTGGAAGTCCACACTGTAGAGGCAGATACTACCGGATCAATACGTGACATCAAGGATATTTACAGTGAAGCCTATAGCTGGAAAGATTTCTTTTTAGACATCTGGTATTGGATGGTGGATCACTGGTACATTGTAATTCCTGCCTTATTGCTTATTGGATTTTTGATTTATTATTTGGTTAGGCGTTCAAAAAAATCGGAGCTTCCTCCACCTGCTCCAATCATACCAGCCCATATTGAAGCATTAGAAAAGCTGAAGGATATTGAAGCCAAACAATTGTGGCAAAATCAACTTACCAAAGAATATTATATCGCCATTTCGGAAACCATTCGCTATTATATTGAGCGGAGATTTGAAGTCCCTGCCCTTGAACAAACCACCGATGAGGTCATTCACTTCCTCCGGATCATGGACTTGAATGAGGAAGCACGCAGGCATTTGGTCTATGTACTAAAGTTGGCCGACCTTGTTAAGTTCGCGAAGGAAAATCCAGCTCCATTTGAGAATGAAAATGTAATGAAGCGCGCCAACGAATTTATTACACTCACTAGTATTAAACCCAAATCCAACCAACAAGAAAATACTGAATCATGAAAGATGAAAAATGGTTAGATTTTCATTGGTTCAGCTATTCATTTGCTGAAAAGGAATACCTATGGCTTCTTCTTATTATTCCAGTTTTGATAGCCTGGAAATGGTATCAGCATAAGAAGTCTTCCGTTGTTTTAAATTTCTCCTCTACCCAATCTTTTTCAGATACAAGCACTTTTTGGAATTGGATTCCTCCAATTTTATACGGCATTAAAATGGCGGGACTCGCACTTTTAATCATCGCCTTTGCTCGTCCGCAAATGAACGACGATGAAGTCATACGGAAACAAACCAGTGAAGGAATTGATATTGTAATGGCCATTGATATATCAGGTAGTATGCTGGCAGAAGATTTTAAGCCCAATCGACTGGAAGTTGCAAAAGAGGTGGCGATTGACTTTATAAAAAAACGTCCGAACGATCGTATTGGCTTAGTGGTTTACGAGGGACAGGCATTCACGCAATGTCCATTAACAACCGACCATTCTGTGCTTATTCGTTTGTTTAACGATGTAGAAACAGGAATGATTCAGGATGGTACGGCCATTGGGATGGGACTGGCAACTGCTGTGAACCGACTGGCGGAAAGCGATGGAAAAAGTAAAGTGGTTATTTTACTCACTGATGGAGTAAATAATCAGGGAAATATTGATCCTCTAACCGCTGCAGAAATAGCCAAAGAATACAATGTAAGAGTATATACCATTGGTGTAGGAAAAAACGGAATGGCCCCTTTTCCGATGGTGGATATGTTTGGAAGAAAAACCACCACCATGATGGAAGTAAAAATCGACGAAGAGGTGATGAAGTCGATTGCCGAAATGACCGATGGAAAATATTTCCGTGCAGAGAATAAAAAGAAGCTGGAGGATATCTATAAGGAAATTGACCAAATGGAGAAAACAAAAATAAGAGTGACGGAATTTAAAATGGATCCACCTGAAATGTTCCATTCCTTTGTTTTTGTTGGACTCCTTTTAATTGCTGCAGAATATCTAATTCGACGTTTAATATTATCTGCCCCCAATGAATAAAAGTTCTACATATTCATTGAATCTCATTTTAATTCTCACCCTGGTGGGAGAATTAGTTTTTTGGGTAACCGGATTAAGTATTTGGCTTTACCTTAAGGAAAACGTTGCGGAATTTAGAATGGAACATGAATGGATACTCAAATATCTATTTTTGCTTCCGGTTTTTTCTGCACTTTATGTACTTATTACTCTTCGTGAAAATAAACGCTGGAAACAATTTGGTGATGCTACTTCAACCCGATTACTAACTCCCATTTCCAGCTTTAAAAATTTTATCCGCTTCTATTTATTCCGCTTGGCATTGGGAATGATGATCATTGCTCTTGGTAATCCGCAATATGGCTTAAACAAAAAAGAAGCTATTTCGGAAGGGATTGATATTATGATCGGACTTGATGTATCCAATTCCATGCTGGCAGAAGACATGACCGGTAATTTGAGTCGACTTAAAATTGCTAAACTGTCGATTGAAAAACTCATGAGCAAACTACATGGCGACAGAATCGGTCTTGTTGTTTTTGCCGGATCCGCCTATACGCAACTTCCCATTACTACGGATTATTCTGCTGCCAAACTTTTTCTTTCGGGCGTTTCTACGAATATGATGTCCTCCCAGGGTACTGCCATTGGAAGCGCCATTGATACCTGTTTACGTGCATTTAATTACGAGGAAGAAAGTACCAAAGCGATTATTATTATTTCGGATGGTGAAAATCATGAAGATGATGCATTATTGGCAGCCCAGGCAGCAAAAGAAAAAGGCGTTTTGGTAAATACCATTGGTGTAGGATCTGAAAATGGAGGACCAATTCCTGAATTTAAAAACGGGGTAAAAGCTGGAGTTAAGAGGGATCAGGAAGGAAATACCGTCATTACCAAAATGAATGAATCGATGATGAAGGAAATAGCAGAAGCAGGTGGTGGTCACTACGTAAGAGCAAGCGGCAGTGATCTTGGACTTGAATCCCTCATCCGCGAATTAAACACACTTGAAAAAACGGAATACGGTACAGAAATTTATGCTGACTATGAAGACCAATTTCAGGTTTTTGTAGGTATTGCAATGTTGCTACTAATTATCCAACAATTGATCAGTGAAAAGAAATCGGCATGGCTGGAAAAATTGATATCAGGAAAATAATGCTCCTTTTGGTCGTTGTGTTTTCGTATCTACATGTAGATGCGCAGGATAAAGATTACCTCTATAGAAAATATTTAAGAGAGGCCAATGAGTTATATAAAAAGGGAGATTATCCTGCTGCAAATAAATCGTATCAGAAAGCAATTGAGTTGATGCCGGATAATGCAAAAAGTAATTTCAACCTGGGTAATTCATTTTATCGCCAGGGTGATTATGAAAATGCAGCTTCCTTGTTTGAAGGTGCCATATCTAAAATTCAGGATCCCATTGAAAAAGCAAAAGCCTTCCATAACCTTGGAAATGTTCATATGCAATCTCAAAAATACCAGGAAGCCATTCAAGCCTACAAACAAGCTTTGAAAAATAATCCGAACGATGAAGACACCCGTTATAATCTGGCCTATGCGCAGAAGAAATTAAAACAACAACAAAACAACCAGAACAAGGATAATAAAGACAATAAGGATAACAAGGATAACAAAGACAATAAAGACAACAAGGATAACAAGGATAACAAGGATAACAAGGACAACAAGGATAACAAGGATAACAAGGATAATAAGGACAATAAGGATAACAAGGATAACAAGGATAACAAGGATAATAAGGACAATAAGGATAACAAGGACAATAAAGACAACAAGGATAAAAAAGATGGAGAGGGCAAACCTCGTCCCAATCAACTTAGCAAGGAACAAGCAAAGAAGATATTGGAAGCTTTAAATGGCAACGAGAAAAAACTTCAGGATAAACTGAATAAAAACAAAGAAAAAGGAATTGTAACCGGTATAACAAAAGATTGGTAATATGAATCGAGTGCTGCTTTTCCTCTTGTTGATTACAAAAATGGTTGCGGTGAATGGCCAGGACGTGCAATTCTATGTTAAAACCGCAAAAACCAATTATTCCATCGATGAAAACATTCAACTTCAATTTATTTCCAATTCCGATGGACGAATTTCTTTTCCTGACCTTTCCTCTTTTAAAATAATCGCTGGTCCAAACCGAGGAAGCTTTTCCTCCTATTCCAACATCAATGGGGTCGTTTCACAAAGCACTACCTATACCTGGACCTACTTTTTACTTCCTACCAAAGAAGGAGAATTCACAATTGGCTCGGCTAAAATTGTTATTGGAGGTAAAGAATACAAATCCGATCCGATTAAACTTAAAATAGGAAAAGCCAAAGACCCGGGATTTTATCAGGAAACAGGCCGGAAAAATATTTTTACTTCACTTCGTGTGAGTCGAAATAAAGTCTACGAAGGAGAACATGTTGTAGTCAGTTACACCATCTCAAACCGCCTATTGCGTGCTTCCATCGAGGATTATGAATTTCCGAATCAAACCGGGTGCTGGATGCAAAATATAGAGCCGGGTCAACAAGGATGGCCTAGCTATGCAGAGAATACCGACGGACTCGACTACCAGGTGACCATTTTCAAAAAAGAAATTCTGTATCCGAATTCATTCGGCACGTTAAAACTGAAACCCTATAAAATGAAAATATTAGGGCAAGATCGTTTTACCACCCAACGATTCGAACTAACCAGCAATGCTTCCAATATAGAAGTAATGCCTCTGCCTGCAGGTAAACCGGAAGGATTTGAAGGTGCTGTTGGAAATTTTAAAATGGATGTTCAGGTAAATAAATCTGAATTAAAAACCAACGACGGATTAGATATTACCATAAAAATTTCCGGTAACGGTAACTTCATGTTCATTGATAATATCCCATTAAACCTCCCTGATGGATTTGAAAATTATGAACCCGAAATCAAAGAAAAAATAAGTTATTCAGAGAGTGGAACTTCAGGTAGTAAAGAATTTAAATACCTTACCATTCCAAGAAAAAAAGGAAAATATACCATCGGACCAATCCGCTTTTCCTATTTCGATCCATCAGATAATAAATACCATACTTTAAATTCGGAAACCTTCTCTGTAAACGTATTACCCGGCGAAGGAAATCAAAATGAACCGATGCTAGATCAGAATTCGGCTGTAGAAATTCTGGATACGGATATCCGTCACTATCCTTCCTATTCCGGCGATACCTTTTCGAAAGATGATATTATATTCGGATCCATTTCATTTTATGGTTTGACATTCCTTGGTCCACTTGCTTTTTTTGTACTGATTTTCGTTCGCAAGAAATCGCAAAAAAGTGAAGAAGAAATTGCTGCCGGTAAAATGAAAAAGGCCAGCAAGTTTGCATCGCAGCAATTGAAGGAAGCGCGTAAAAAGTTAGATGAGAAAAATGTTTCCCAATTCTATGAAGAAACCTGGAAAGCATTAAATGGCTATTTATCCAATAAACTTCAACTTGAAGTATCTGGCATGAGCCGTGAAAACATACGTAAATCACTTTCGGAACGACAAGCCGGTGAATTGTACACCGAAGAATTTATACAATTACTGGAGAGCTGTGAAATGGCCCGGTTTGGAATGCTGGTTTCCGGAAAGGAATTCGAAATTTATGAGCGCGCTCTTTCACTGATTGATCACCTTGAAAATGCTATAAAATGAAAAATCTGATTTTATTCCTTCTATTCATTGCCGGAATACCTTCAATTGGATTTTCCTCGGCAGATGATTTATACAAACAACAAAAATACGATTCTGCACTGGTGGCTTTTCAGGCTGAACTCGGGGCTGACAACTACTCTTCGGATTTGTTTTTTGCCATTGGCAATTGCTATTACCGATTGGGCGACCGGGTACATGCTATTTTATACTACGAAAAAGCGCTAAAACTTGATCCGGATAATGAAGACCTGAAAGCGAATATTGCATTTGTAAAACGTGGATTTAAGGATAAAGTCAACACCGACCGTTCCGGAATCTCCGGCTGGTATTTCACGTTGGTGAACAGTAAAGGCATCAATTATTGGTCATGGTTACTTATTATCTGCATCAATTTTGGTTTCCTTTCCCTAATCGTACACCGCATCGTATCAGATGCTAAAATCAGGTCACTTTCATTCGGAATGGGTATTGTTTCCATTGCTATCGGAATTCTTTGTATTTTTCCTGCCTCCTTTCGTGCTTCTTCCATTTTGGAATCCAACCAGGCCATTGTTCTGGAAAACAATCTGGATGTGAAAAGTGAGCCTTCTGACAACGCAAATACGGTTTTCAGAATCTCCGAAGGAGCAAAAGTGAATTTGCGTTCTGAGAATGAAGAATGGGTTGAGATTTCAATCGATGATGCCAATATCGGATGGATAAAAAAAGAAAATCTGGAAAAAATCTAAGGACTGGTCGTCCCAAAATTGCCATTCTTGGAACGGGTAATCTGGCTACGCAATTAGGAAAAGTAGTATCGAAAAATGGTCAGCTTTCCGGTATTTGGGGTAGAAATCCTGCAAAAACAAAAAAGCTCGCTTCATTATTAAAATGTCCTGTAATTTCATCACCCGGTGATATAAGCAAGGATACCACTCTGGTAATTATTGCGGTAAAAGACGACGCCATTACAGAGGTCTCCAATCAAATTATTGCACCTGATGTATTGGTCGTTCATACTTCCGGAACCGGTTCGATGGAATTAATCGTACAACAACGAAAAGGAGTTTTGTATCCTTTGCAAACCTTTTCTTCAGATCGGATACCGCAATGGAAAAAAATTCCACTGTTAATTGAATGCAGTCAGAAAAAAGATCTGGCTACACTAAAAAAAATTGCATTGTCCATTTCGCCAACCGTAAAAGCAATTCATTCCGAAGAACGCATGAAAATTCACCTTGCAGCGGTTATGGCTTGTAATTTTTCTAATCACTTTATGGCACTTGCGCAGGAGTTTTTGAAAAAAAATAAATTATCTCCCTTGCTCCTCTCTCCGCTCATTGAGGAAACAGCACTAAAAGCAGCCGATGGTAAAGCAGCGAAACATCAAACCGGACCTGCACGACGAAACGATCTGAGCACGATAAAAAAACATCTTGCTTTATTGAAACACGATAAACAAATGCTTAAACTCTATAAAGAATTAAGTTTATCCATTCAACACTTCTACTCGACCTGATATGAATTATTGGCTAATAAAATCGGAACCCGATGTTTTTTCGTGGGATGATCTCCTCAAAAAGAAAACAGCAACCTGGGATGGTGTAAGAAACTACCAGGCCAGAAATAATTTAAAAGCAATGAAAAAGGGTGATAAAGCTTTATTTTATCATTCCAACATCGGTAAAGAAGTTGTTGGCATAGCAAGCATTACCCGCGAATTTTTTCCGGATCCGACCATCGACGACGATCGTTGGGTTGCCGTGGAAGTAGCACCTGATAAGGCCTTTAAAAAAGGAGTTAGCCTGGAAACGATCAAAAATACGGCTGAATTGGCCGGATTGCCCTTAATAACCCATTCCCGACTAAGTGTAATGCCTGTAAGTGCTGAGCATTTCAAGCTTTTGAAGAAGCTGGGCGGGGTCTGACTTTTTTCTTTTCACCGAAATATTATTTTTGCAATAAAATTGATTGACTATGGGACGCGCGTTTGAATACCGTAAAGCCAGAAAATTTGCTCGCTGGAATGCGATGTCGAAAACCTTTACCAAAATCGGTAAAGAGATCCAGATGGCCGTTAAAGCCGGCGGACCTGATCCGAATGTAAATGGACGTCTGCGGGCCATTATGCAAAATGCCCGTTCTGCCAATATGCCAAAGGCTAATGTTGAATCGGCCATTAAAAAAGCGACGGATAAGGACTCCTCGAATTTTGATGAGGTGAACTACGAAGGATATGGTCCCAACGGTGTTGCCATTTTTATTGAAACAGCTACCGATAACACCACCCGTACCGTTGCCAATATGCGCTCTATTTTTAACAAAGCTGGAGGTACCTTAGGTACACAGGGTTCGCTGGATTTCGTATTTGAACGTAAGGCCAACTTTACAGTAAAAAACAACGGTTTAAATGTTGAAGAACTGGAGCTGGATTTGATTGATGCAGGTTTGGAAGAAATTGAGGGCGACAGCGAAGAGATTTTTATTGTAACCAAGTTTGCCGATTTCGGCTCGATGCAAAAAGCACTGGAAGCAAAAGGTCTCGAAATTTTAAGTGCAGAAAAAGTACGCTCCCCATTAAGCACAGTAGAGGTCACCGAAGAACAAAGAGAACAAATTGAAAAATTAGTGGAGAAATTTGAAGATGACGATGACGTACAGCAAGTGTTTACCAATATGGCTTAACATCAACTAAATGCTTAGTTATAAAGCTCCCATCGCGGAGCTTTTATTTTTTATTGCCGCCCTCTACGGCTAATGAGTCGGACATTAACGCTGATCCGAATGATCCTCCATCAGCTAAATCCAGTAATTCTTCGATACCCAAAAAGCGATTGCGCTTCATATTATCGGTTAAAATGATGGTTTGATCCAACGTAATATTCCGAATGAAATATGACCTGAAACCTTTCCACCAACCGGTATGATAAACCACTTCGTATCCCGCAAATGAAGTTTTTAAACGCCAGCCTAATCCATAATCATCTTTTCCATTTTCACCGCGATCCGGATTATGCGAACGAAATGCTTCTTTCCAGGTGGCTGGTTTTAATAGTTTGCCTTTGTGAATGGCTCGATCAAATAAAAATAAATCTTCTACGGTGGAATACATCCCTTTATCGCCCACTACTCCATTTTGATACGTGTCCTCAATTTTCCGGTCTTTCCAGTCATATCCTTCCAAACGATCCTGAATTTCCACTCCAGCACAGCGATCGTATATGGCAGAATGCGTCATACCAAGTGGATCAAAAATTTCTTTTTTCATAAATGAAGAAAAAGATTCACCACTCACTTTTTCTACAATGCTCGCCAATAACATGTAACCTGTGTTGGAATAATCGAACTTTTCGTTGGGACGATAATAGGGTTTAGGCTGATTCCGGTATAACATCATTAGCACACTGTCGTTAGAAACCGGCTTGCTTTTATCCGACCAGTATTCATCCGCAAAATAATTGTAGTTGGAGAGTCCACCACGGTGACAAAGCAACATGCGCACGGTTATTCCGTGATAAGGAAAACTATCGAGATAAACCTGAATACTGTCGTCGAGATGAATTTTACCCCGGTCTGCCAATAACAATACTGCTGCAGAAGTAAAAGGTTTACTAACGGAAGCCAATTGAAAACGATGATGCAATTGCAAACTGTCTTTTTCGTCGGGACTTGTAAATCCGTAAGATTTTTTGAGAACGACATGACCTTTATCGGCAATCAATACTGAACCGTTGAATTCTTTTCTGTTTAATTTACCAATGAAAAAGGTATCAATCTGTTCACGAAGTGGTGCATACAAGGAATCGAAATAGGCCGTGCTATCAATGGAATTGGTTTGTTTTGATGTTGCACCTTCACCCGTGTGATGTTCACTACAGGAAGAAAATAAAACAAGAACAATAAAAAACGAAATGAAAAATCTCATCCTCCAATTTGTTTTACCTTATATCCTTCTTTTTTTAAAATCTCCATAATCTTCACGCGGTGATCTCCCTGAATTAGAATTTCGCCATCTTTCACACTACCTCCTACCCCACATTTCGATTTCAACAATTTGCCCAGCGCCTCAAGATCATCATTGGTACCGATAAAACCGGTGATCAGAGTAACTGCTTTACCCGCCCTTTGTTTTTTATCCAATTGAACCCGTAAATCCTGAGCAGAAGGAGCCAGCGTTTCCTGTTCCTGAGATGATTCAAATTCATAATTAAAATTGGGATTGGTAGAATACACTACGTTCACCCTATCCTTCTTATTCTTACTCATCGTGCAAAATTTTATATAAAAATCAGCAAAAAGGATATTGAAAAATAGTGAATGAAGCAGAGTTTTACACAATGAGAATTGAAAAAAAAATCCCCTCTCCGTTGGGAAAGGGGACCTACAATGAAGATGAATCCGATTAAAACAATTTCCGGTTGTTTTTAAATACAATCACATCGAAATAAGGTTTAAACTGACTTTCAGAAATGCCGAATGCTTCAATAAATTTCATAATCATGTGCTGTTCTTCAGGTTCCGCCGTTCCGTCACTCAGTGATGCATCCACCATATTCGTGAGGATATATAATTTCTGTTGTTCATTAAGCATATTTCCCGCTTTTACCTGTTCCAGGAAGTCAGTCCATTTGTTGGACCGAACATATTTTACGGCATCCTCCAATTCGGATTTACTGTTAATTCCAGCGACACTGAACAATAATCCTAATTCTTCAGGATCAAGTTCTCCATCTGCCGCCATAATGTAAAGCAAGGACACCGTAAGTGCTTTCTTAGACGTCAATGTGCTTTTGTCTGATGATTTAAATGCGTCGAAAATTCCCATAAATGATCGTTTTTTATTGCGAATAAACGAAAAATGCCTTTTTATCGTTCATGTGTCGATAAATTACTGCATTAAACCTATTTTTGCCATTCATGAGGACCTTTACCGTTTCCCTTTTCTTCTTCTTCTTCAGCATTTCTCTTGCAGCACAACATTGTGCAGTAGCAGATAAGCTTTACCCGAAGGCGAAACTGGAGTCGGAAAACAAACAATACCGGGAAGCTTTTTCAGATTGCAGGAAATTGCTGAAGGAATGTCCGGACTACCTCCCCGGTATTTTACTGTGGGGCGACCTATTTATCAGCACACTCGATTTCGACTCAGCCCAGATTGCGTTTAACCGCTATGTTCAGCTTGCACCTTCCCAATCCATCGGCTGGAGAAAATTAGCAGGGGTACAATTTTTTAGAGGTAATATCGATTCCAGTTTGTTATTGCTGCAAAAGGCAACTATACTTAATCCAATGGATACCATTGCCTGGTACAACATTGCCGAAATTCATTTTCGTCAGAATAATTTAGAGCAGGCAGAGGCTGATTTTAAAAAGGTGCTTCAAATGGACACCAGCGATATTCGTCCCCGTTTACGCCTTTGCGATATCTGGCTGGCTCAAGGGAAAAACAGTCCTTGCTGGGAACAGGTGGAGATCATGAAAAAATCGGAATGGGGAAATTATGATGTTATCTATACAGAGGCCAGTTTATTGATTCAGGAGAAACAGTATGACCGCTCGAAGGAATTATTAATGAAACTGCTCAACATCGATTCCCTAGAACCTGCGGCGCATTATTCACTTGCTGTCATTTATGAAGAGACCAATAAATATGATATGGCGCTGGCCGAATACAATAAAATTCTGACCAACGATCCGGAAGATCCTGAAGCATTTTTTCAACGTGGAAATTTATTACTCGAACTGGATCAGGCACAACTTGCGCAAGCCGATTATCTCGATGCCTATCAGCTCGACTCCAGCAATATTGAAATCCTTTTCCAATTGGGATTTTGTATGTATCAGATGACCATGTATACCGATGCTGTTCAGTATTACAACCGATACATTGCTAAAAATGCAGAAAATCCGGAAGCATTTTTTAACCGGGGAAATTCCTATTATGCATTGCAACAATTTGCCGATGCAAAAAACGATTATACCAAAGCACTTTCGCTCGAGGAAAATATCGATTTCAGATATAACCGGGCCTTGTGTTCTTATGCATTGAATTTACCCGGAAATGCAATTCAGGATTTAAGCATTTATCTGAAAAAAGAATCGGCCGATACGGAAGCCTATTATTTGCGTTGCCTTTGTTATTTTGCAGAGGGGAATCATGAAATGGCTTGCACCGACTGTGAAATGGCTTTGTTTCTCGGAAAAGAGGATATCCCCGCAGAGATATTAAAGAGTTGTGATATCAAGAAGAAGAAAAAAAAGAAATAAACATGGAAGAAGAAAAGGATCATTTTCAAATGATCGCAAAAACATATCAGGGATTAGAAAATATTCTGGCGGATGAAATCCGGAATCTGGGTGGTGAAGATGTGGAAGTATTAAAACGGGCTGTCTCCTTTATGGGAGATAATTCCATTATGTACAAGGTGAACCTTTATTCAAGAGTCGCTCTGGCGGTTTTGGTTCCAATCGAATCGTTTACGGCTGAAGATCCGGAAGAATTATACCGAAAAGCATTACGCATTGAGTGGAGTAAATTTTTTCGTCCCACCGATACCTTCGCCATTACCCCTTCGGTAAATTCCACCATTTTTACACACTCGCAATTTGCATCACTCAAGGTGAAGGATGCTATTGTTGACCATTTCCGAAGCAAAACCGGTAAACGTCCGAGTGTTGATAAGGACGAACCTTCCTTCCGTTTGAATTTGCATATTTATCAGAAGGAGGTCACCATTTCTTTCGATTCGAGCGGTGATGCCTTATTTAAACGCGGTTACCGTCAACGCCAGGGAGAGGCTTCTCTGAATGAATTATTGGCGGCTGGTATGATTATGCTCAGTGGCTGGAGAGGCGAATCCACGTTTATCGACCCCATGTGCGGTGGCGGTACCTTACCTATAGAGGCGGCCATGATTGCCATGAATATTCCCGGCGGCTGGTACCGGAAAAAATTCGGATTTATGAACTGGCCCGATTACGATGAAGATTTGTGGTATTCCATCCGAACCGAAGCTGCCCGTGAGATTAAAAAACAACCGGATCATTTTATTATTGGGACCGATCTTCTCAGCGAAAACATTGAAAAATCGAAAAAAAACGCACATATACTACGCTGTAATTCCCTACGCTTTGCCGTTAAAGACTTTTTCGATTTTGAACGTCCCGACCAGGAACCCGCCATGGTAATGATGAACCCACCCTATGGTGAACGCCTTCAAAGTGAAACCGACCTAAATGCATTTTACAAGGCCATTGGCGACGAATTCAAGAAAAAATTCAACAATTGCGATGCCTGGGTTATTTCATCCAATATGGAAGCGTTAAAAAGTGTGGGACTCAAAGCCAGTGAAAAATATGCCCTGTTTAATGGTCCGCTAGAATGCTCCTTCCGCCATTTTGAGCTTTATGAGGGTAGTAAAAAATCCAATTAATTTGATTATACTTGTACGTATAGCCTAAGCCATTTGAGTTCTATTCTGCGGAAAATATTATCGAACGCAACCGCCCGGATCTTAATCCTGGTGTTTGGTGCTATTATCGGAATTACGGTTTACTTTCTGGTGACCGGTTATTACACGCAATTGAAACTTTACGAAGAAGGAGAAGTCAGAAAATTATCCGGAATAGCCAATACGCTTTCGAATCAAATTGACGGCGATGCACACGAAATTCTTTACCGTCAGTATCCACTGAAAGACCAGCTCACAACCGTTCATTCGGATATGGTTTACAAGGAATTTCATGACATCTTAAGAAAGGCCTATATCACCAATGGACTGGAAACACCCATTTACACGATGGTTTATGTTCCGGAAGAAGATATTTTTCACTTTGTGATCCATTCAGATTCCATTTACTGGAGACATCCCTGGGAAAAATTTTCGCCGATTCACGTTCAGCAATACGAAAAAGGTGGAGTAATTCTTCCCTATGAAGATGAAAACGGTACCTGGTTATCTGCTTTTGCACCGATAAAGGATCATAATGGTAAAGTGGTGGCGGCTGTTCAGGTAGATTCTAAATTTGATGCATTTATTCAGAAAACCAGAAAAGAAATCGGAATTCGGGCAGCTATTTCTATTTTCCTGATCAGTTTATTGGGATTCTTTTTATTCCGTTCCATTCGTTCTATTCTAGCCAAAGAGGAACAACTTACCCGAGAGATCATTGAGAGTCACGCCATCATTGAAGCTAAAAACAAAGACATCACCGATAGTATTCAATACGCAAAACGAATACAGGAAGCCATTTTACCTTCCATTACCCACATCCGCAAAGAACTAAACGACTCCTTCGTTTTGTTTTTACCACGCGATATAGTTAGTGGCGATTTTTACTGGTACACCGAAATAAAAGACCGTGTTTTTATTGCTGCTGTCGATTGTACGGGACATGGTGTTCCGGGTGCGTTTATGAGTATGATCGGTAATACCTTACTGAATGAAATCATCAATCAGAAAGAAATTTTTGATCCGGGAAAAATTCTGGATACGCTCGACGAAGGAATAAAGGTAGCCTTGCGCCAAAGGGAAGATGACCGCGAAACCAGAGACGGAATGGATTTGGCATTGGTTTCGTTCTGCAAACATTTTAAAGACCTCAAATTCTCCGGAGCTTTCCGTCCGCTCATTCACATTCGTGACGAAGAACTTTCGGAAATTAAAGCAAACCGTTTTCCAATTGGAGGAGGTTCTGCCTATGAAAAAACAAAATTCACCACCACAACCGTTGATTTACAACCGGGCGATTTAATTTATCTGTTCTCGGATGGATATCCGGATCAAATTGGTGGCGATAAGGATAAAAAATTCATGACCAAGCGATTTAAAGATTTGATCATGCAGCATCGTCACCTCCCCATGGCAGAACAGGAACAATACTTCCGCAATGCATTGGCCGATTGGCAGGGAGAACACGAACAGATGGATGATATTTTGGTGATTGGAATACGTGTGCCTAAGGTTTAAGTGATGCGCCCTTTTTTAATTCTGGTATTTCTGTTTAGTGGTGTTGTTTCAAATGGACAAGGCCTTAGTTTACATTTTTCGGAAATACTTTATGATTTCGGATACATTAAAGAATCCGAAGGAAAAGTCTATCACCAATTCATCTTCGTTAACAACGAAAAAGAAAAAATAGAAATCAAAGAAGTCCGTTCTTCATGCGGATGTATGATTCCAAAAGCTTCCGGTAAAGTTTTAGAAGCGGGAGAAAAAGGATTTATCGAAGTAGAATACGATCCAAGCGGAAGACCCGGAAAATTCATTAAATCGGTCGAGATTCTTGCCGCTACGAAATCTAAAGGCGAACAAACTTTTTTCCTCAATATTAAAGGGGTTGTCATTGAGAAAGAAATTCTCCCTGCCTATAATGAAGGCTGGAAAAAAACAGTGCTGCAGATTAAACCCTTTAATGCTCCCATCATTTCAGGAAGTGATTTTCGCTTTTTAAATGATGGCCGATTACAAGATTTCGTCAACGATATCACTTACGAAATTGACTTAACCGGATTTACCACTGTTAAACTTGAATTGTTTGTTCGCAAAGGTGAATACGATAAAGAAACAGCGGAAGATTTGTTTTTACCCATTAAAAAATTCCTGATTACCGAATTAAAACGGAGAAATTATTCTCCCAATCAAATCGGATTTGCCGATAATCACTTTGTGATTTCAGAGCAGATTCCGGAAAATGTATTGGGAATTATCAAAATCTCTTCCCTCGATTTTAATAACGATAAAATTCCGGAGTCCGGTTTTCTGCAGGTGAATGAAAATCCACTGGAAATGTTTCGCAAAAATGAAAAGCTAAATGCCTCCAACGATTCACTTGGTTCTTTACGTTTGGGAAACAAACTATATCGCCAAAATAACCTTCAGGCCATTGCCACCGGAAAAGCTGAATTTGAACAATTCATGAGCCCTGTTATCCGGCAAGTACTTACCGATGGTTATGCACAAATCGGAATTCGTTTGGAAAGTAAAATAACCGGAAACACGACTTCTGCCGAATTAAAACTGCTCCAGAAAAAGGTCATCGCCTTTGAAAAACAAATTGTAAAATACGCCGAAGAAAACGGAATTGCTGCAGAGAAAATTCACTTTAGTGTGCCGACTTTAATTGTGACCGGAGCAACCGAAAAAGTTGAAAGTAAATTGCTCTTACAACAACTTCCCATTTTATCGCCCGAAGAATGGTTTGATCCGCAGGATTTATTGAACGGAAAAAACGATACACTGCGATACCGTACTCCCATTGGAGAAAAAGGAATTCAATTTCGTCCGCCGCTACAAGATTTACCCACCTACCAGCAATTTATTCCCTACGGAACCTATCGTCTCGATTCGGCACGTAACGATTATAAAATGTGGAAGACAGTTATCCGTAACGAATTAATGAAAGGAAAAAAAATTCGCTTTCTCATTGAAAGTTCCGCATCCAATTCTCCCACTTATTCCAAATACGACAACAATTACGTAGCGCGTAGAAGGGCGAAAGAATTAA